>CANHGF010000066.1 GCA_947460065.1 Comamonadaceae bacterium | reverse complement strand
GCAGCGCCCTGCGGCAGCAAGGTGAGTCTCAGCCTCGCCGAACAACAGGCCCTGCGTGAGATCTGGAGCACGCCGCTTCGCTCGCAGATGAGCGGGCGGCCCCATATGAGGCATACCGCCGAGCTGACCCTGCCAGGCAGCAACGCCTGCCACTGAGCAGCCTGACCCCAACAAAAACCCCGCCCCGGGCCAGGCCCGGACGGCGGGGTTTCTTTCGAGAGCGCCGACTTACTTACCAGCCAGCGCCTTCTCGGCTTTCTCAACCAGCGGAGCGCCGATCTGGCCCTTCCACTTGGCCGCCACACTGCGGGTGGCAGCCACAAACTGGGCACGCTCGGCCGGGGTGAGCTGGGTCACCTTGACACCCAGGCCTTCAATGTCCTTGAGCAGCGGACGGCCGGCTTCGACCAGGCCGGCGCGGGCCAGAGCGATTTCCTGCTTGCCGGCGTCAACCGCGGCTTGGCGAACAATTTCGCGGTCCTGCGCGGACCAGCTGTTCCAGATTTCCTTGTTGGCCACGAAGACCAGCGGATCAATCATGTAACCCCACATGGTCACATTCTTCTGACCGACGGTGTGCAGCTTGGCGGCTGTGAAGATGGAGACCGGGTTTTCCTGGCCGTCGATGGCGCCTGAGGACAGCGCGGGCTGAGCATCGGCCCAGCTCATCTGAACCGGGTTGGCGCCCAGGGCGGTGAACATGTCGATGAACAGGGGCGAGCCCACCACGCGGATCTTCAGGCCCTTGAGGTCGGCCGGGCTGCGCACCTCGCGCTTGGAATTGGTCAGCTCACGAAAGCCGTTTTCACCCCAGGCCAACGGCACCACGCCCGAGCGATCCAAGATGCCGAAGATGTCCTTGCCGACCTCGCCGGAGGTGATGGCATCGAGCGCAGCGTAGTCGCTGATGAGGAAAGGCAACGAGAACAGATTGAGTTCCTTGACCTGCGGCGACCAGTTGATGGACGAGCCTATGGCCAGATCGATCACGCCCTGGCGGATGGCGGTGAACTCGCGGGTCTGGTCACCACCGACCAGCGAGACGCCTGGGTAGAGCTTAATGTTGATCCGGCCCTGGGTGCGCTCGCGCACCAGGTTGGCCCAGATCTCGCCGCCCTTGCCCCAGGGAAAGGCGGTGCCCACCACGGTCGACAATTTGTACTCGGCCTTGTAGCCCGGCGGCAGCGCCTGTTGTGCCTGCGCGCTCATACTCAAGCCCAGGCCCAGAGCCAAGGCGCCGATCAGGCGGCGGGTCAGGGGTTGGAATGCAAACTTCATCATGTCTCCTTCGGTTTCTTCATCAAAAAATCAGTAGCCCAGATAAGCTGGAAGCCACAAAGCCAGGGAGGGCATGAACAGCACGGCCAACAGGCTGACCATCATGCCCAGCACCAAATACCAGACCCAGGGGAAGGTCTGCTCCATCGAAACGCCCGCCATTTTGCACGAGACCATCAGATTGACTGCCATCGGCGGGGTGAACTGGCCAACGGCCACCATCATGGTCAGCAAAATGCCAAACCAGACCGGGTCCCAGCCATAGATGCGCATCAAGGGCATGACCAGCGGCACGAAGATCAAAAAGATCGACACGCCGTCCAAAAACATGCCCACCACCAAAAGCAGGGCCACCAGACACAGGAGCACGCCCGTGGAGCTCAGGCCACTTTGCGTGATGGCGCGGGTGATCGGGTCGATGATGCCCAGGGTGTTGACCGCATAGGCAAAGATCGAGGCCAGACCAATGACTAGCAGGATCACGCCCGAAATCTCGGCCGCCTCCCGAAAGATTTCCTGCAAATCAGCCCACCGGATGGTGCGGTGCACCAGCATGCCCACCAGCAAACCGTAGGCCACCGCCACCGCGCCGGCCTCGGTCGGGGTGAACCAGCCCAGGCGCATGCCACCCAGAATCAGCACTGGCGCAAACAAGCCCCAGCTGGCCTCGCGCAGGCTGGCCCAAAGCGGCGGACGCGGCAGGCCGGCCTCCATTTGCCCCATATTGTTCTTTCGCGCCAGCCACAGCGTCGGTACGATCAAAGCCAAACCAGCCAGGATGCCTGGAATCATGCCGGCAGCAAACAGCGCCGGCACCGAAGCGCCGGGCACCATGACGCTGTAAATGATGAGCGCGATCGAGGGCGGAATCAAGATATCGGTGGCCGCCGCAGCGCCAATGACCGAAGCGGAAAACGAGCCCGGGTAGCCGGCGCGCGCCATGGCCGCAATCATCACCCCGCCGACCGCCGCCGCATTGGCAGGGCCGGATCCGGAAATGCCGCCGAGGAACATAGCCACCAAGATGGCCACCACCGGCAGCATGCCGGGTCCTCGGCCGATGATGGCCACTGCAAAATTGACCAGCCGCTGTGCAATGCCGGAGCGGTCGAAGATCGAACCGACCAGCACGAACATCGGCAAGGCCAGCAGGGGGTACTTGGTCAGCGAGGCATAAAAATTTTGCGGCACCGCCAGAAGGCCCCAGCTTGGCGTATCCAAGTTGGACAGGCCGATGGCCAGCGCCCCACCCACGCCCAGCGCCACGCCTATAGGCACGCCCGCCAGCATCAGCACCACGAACACCGCAAACAGGCAGGCGCCGATCATGCCTGGCTCCTCAGGCGCTGCCAGCCCTGGAGCGAGCGGGCGCACAAAATGCCGCAAAAAACCGGCAGCCAGACCGAATACCACCACTTGGGCACGCCGATGGCCGGCGAGGTCTCGTTGTAGCGGAACTCATCCCAGGCCATCTGTGCCGACAGCAGGCCCAGCACTGCAAAGAAAAAGGCCGAGGCCAACGCTGACAACAGGGCCAAGCGACGCTGCCTTGCTGCGCTTCCCGAGGCCAGGAAATAGTCCACCCGAATGTGGCTGTCGCGCACCACCGCCGCCGCACTGCCGGCCATGGCCAAGGCCAGCATGAGGAAGCAGGAAATTTCCTCGGTCCAGGCAAAAGACTGGTCGGTAAAGTAGCGCACGAACACATTGACCACGGTGATAAGGAGCAGCGCAGCCATCAAGGCCGCACCCAACTTGTCTTCTAAAACAATCGATGGCTTCATCCTGATGAGCATAGCCTAAACTGCGGCCGGCCCCAGTGGCCGGACGCACCAGGAGAACAGCCTTTGAACCGCGACGATCCATTGAACAGCCTGCGCCAACTCTACCGCTGCATGAGCCGCATACGCGCCTTCGAGGACGCGGCCGAAATCGTCAGCCAGGGCGGTGTGAGCGCCTACAGCAAGACCGCCGACGGCAGCGCCAAAGTGCGCGGCCCGCTGCACCTGTCGACCGGCCAGGAGGCGGTGCCCGCCGGGGTCTGCGCCCATCTGAAGGCCGACGACCTGCTGACCTCCACCCACCGCGGCCATGGCCATACCCTGGCCAAGGGGGCCGACCTGGGCCGCATGATGGGCGAGCTCTACGGCAAGGCCAGCGGCTTTAACGGCGGCAAGGGCGGCTCCATGCACATCGCCGATTTTTCAGTCGGCATGCTCGGCGCCAATGGCGTGGTGGCCGCTGGCCTGCCGATCGCGGTGGGCGCAGCGCACGCTCAGAAACTGCAAGGCAAGCCAGCCATCACCGTCTGCTTTTTTGGCGACGGCGCAATCAACCGCGGACCCTTTCTGGAATCACTCAACTGGGCCCGCATTCACCAGTTGCCGGTGCTGTTTGTCTGCGAAGACAACCGCTGGAGCGCCACCACCGCCAGCCGCGCGATGATCGCCGGTGAAGGCGCTTCCGCGCGCAGCGCCAGCCTGGGTATCGCGGCCAGCCAGGTCAACGGCAATGAAGTCTGGCAGGTCCACGCTCTGGCCGGTGAACTCATCGCCCAGATCCGCGCGGGCGGCGGGCCACGCCTGCTGCACGCCATCACCTACCGGCTCAAGGGCCATGTGTCGGTGGACCCGGCGGCCTACCGCGACCCGCAAGAGGTACTACAGGCCCAGCAACTGGACCCCTTCATCAAGGCCCGGGCCCATTACCAGCAGCTGGGCGGCCTGCTGGCCGACCTGCAGGCCATTGACGACGCTGCTGCCGCCGAGGTCGCCCAGGCCATGGCGGCCGCAGACGCCGCGCCCTGGCCCACAGCTGCGGCCGCCTACACAGACATTCAATCGAGCGGAGACGGACAATGGTTTTGAGTCAGCCAGCCAGCTACAGCGGCGCCGCAGTGCGCGCGCTCGAACTTGAAATGCAGGCCGACCCCAGGGTGGTGGTGCTTGGCGAAGACGTGGGCCGCGGCGGCATTTTTGGCCAATACAAAGGTCTGCAGCAGCAGTTTGGCAGCCAGCGCGTCATCGACACGCCCATCAGCGAGGCCGCCATCATGGGCGCTGGCGTGGGCATGGCCCTGGCCGGGCTGCGGCCAGTGGTCGAGATGCGGGTGGTCGACTTTGCCCTGTGCGGCATGGACGAGGTGATCAACCAGGCCGCCAAGAACCGCTATATGTTCGGCGGGCAAGGCCGGGTGTCGCTGGTGGCGCGCATGCCCAATGGCATCTGGGACGCTTCGGCTGCCCAGCACTCGCAGTCGCTCGAAGCCTGGTTCGCCCACATGCCGGGGCTGGTGGTGGTCTGCCCCGGCTCGGTACAGGACAACTACAGCCTCTTGCGGGCAGCGCTGCAATCCGGCGACCCGGTGGTCTATATGGAGCACAAGACCCTGTGGGGCCTGCAAGGCGCGCTCGACGAATCCGTACAAGTGCCGCTGGGCCAGGCCGCCTGCCTGCGCCCTGGCAGCAACCTGACCCTGGTCAGCTGGAGCCGGCAACTGCAGGTGTGCGCCAGCGCCTGCGAGCAATTGGCCGCCCAAGGGGTGGAAGTTGAACTGATCGACCTGCGCACCATCTGGCCTTGGGACCGCGAGACGGTGCTCAACTCCTGCGCCCGCACCGGCCACCTGCTGGTGGTGCACGAAGCCATACAAGCGGCTGGCTTTGGCGCGGAAATCGCCGCCACCGTGGCCGAGGAACTGGGCATACCGGTGCGGCGCCTGGGCGGACCGCGCATTCCCGTGGGCTATGCGCCGGTGCTCGAAGCGCAGGCTCGGGTCGCGCAGGAACAGGTGGTGGCAGCCGCCCTGGCCTGCCTGCAAGGCCCTCGCGCCCGTGCCACCTGATCAGCCCTAAGTTTGAAGGTTAGGCCGCACGATCACCAGGGACAGCAGCACGGTCAGCGCGACCACCCAGAACACCGGCCCAGTACCCAGGGCCGAGCCGAGAGCACCGAAGGCCGCCGGCAAAAACGTCTGGCTGGCGCTGACGATGACCGAGCGCATGCCTATGGCCTCGCCCGCCCGGCCAGGAGGCGCGTTCTGATGCAGGAGCGTCATCGCCAGGGGCTGGCCAGCGCCCAACATCAGTCCCGTCAGCAGCGCCAGCGCCAGTAACTGGGGCAAGCTGGTGGCCCATGGCGTAATGCCATAGAGCAGCACCGTCATGGCCAGGGCCACGGTCAGCAGGCGCGCCGGACTGACCCGCTGCGCCATCCGGCCCAGCACCATACGCACCGCCAGACTGCCGGCCGCATACGTCGATGCAATCGCGCCAATGGCGGTGGCCGACAGGCCCAGGGCCGCCGCATGGACTGGCATAAAGAAATTGAACAGGTCCCAGGCCAGGGCCACCATGGCAGCAATGATCAGTGCTGAGCGTATGGAGCCCAGCGCCATCAAGCTGGCCTGCGGTGCGTCGCCTTCGCTGTGCTGCGCCCGGGCCACCGGCTGCAGCAACGGCGAGCGCACAGTGCGCAGCAGGAGCAAGCCCAAGGGCGGGGTGATGCACATGGCCAGGAAGGCGCTGGCATGGCCGGCGTTGTCAATCAGGACACCGGCAACCAGCGGCCCAACGAAGCCCGAAAAGGAAAAGCCCACACTCATGCCGGCAAAACCCCAGGTGGTCCCCTCGGGTCCACAGGCCTGACCGATGGCCTGGGTGACGGCCACCTGTGCCATGGTCACGCCCCAGCCCACCAGCACACTGCCCAGCGCCATCACCGCCAGATGCGGCGCCCAGGCAGCCAGCAGGCCGCCCAACAGGATCAGCAGCATGCCGCATCGAACCGGCGGCCGAAAGCCCACCCGGTCACTCCAGCGCCCCATGGCCACCGATGTCAGTGTGGGCATGATCATGAGCATGCTGAGCAATACACCCACGCCCAGGGGCGACATGCCGCGCGCTACCGCCCAGAGCGTTAAGGTCAGGCGTACGCCCCCAAAGGCCAGATGAGCCAGCACCATCAGGGCGATCAGGCGCAAGACCAAGAGTTGATAAGGCGGGCGGTTGCTCAAATTAGCCAGCCGGGTCTACTCCGGCCTGAATGAAGGGACTTGCAGCGGTCGGCGGCAGACGCTTTGCCAAGCCTGCCAAGCCGAACGACCGGGTTAAGTTTCCCACGATCGGCGGCGCAGCCCTGGCCCGGCCGCGACAGCGCGGGGCGGGCCATGCGGGCGGCAGCGGCAAAAGCCGCCACCATGGAACATACTCACTCCGGCTCGCGCACCCTCAAAAAACTGGCAAAGCGCGGCAAACCTGAGGCGGTGCGGTCCCGGTAGCGGTAAGTCACCCATGTCCCGACAGGGGGCGGGTGGCGGCGCAGCGCATCGCTCAGACCGGCACCCAGAGCAAAGCGCTGGCCTTGCGGCGTTTGCATCAACAAGGCCCCGGTCTGACCCTGCAGGCGGCCCTGTCCAGGCTGGTAACCGACCACCTGGCCGTCCTCATCCGGCTCGGGCTTGTGCTTGTACAAAGCCTGCGTGCGGCCCGCCCGCCACTGCGCATCGGCGCGGTGCAACACCAAGCCCTCGCCACCCTGCGTGACCACCTGCTGCAAGCGCGCTTGCAGTGCCTGCGCGCTTTCCGCCGGCTCCTGGGCAACGGCCACCAGCCAAGGCTGGGCAGCCGCTGAAATCGCCTGCGCCACGCGGCCGACCCGCTGGGCAAAGGGCTCATGCAGCCCCCAGGTATCAAACACCATGTAGCGCAGCTCGCGCCACTGGGCATCGTCAGGCACCGTCCTTCGCACCGCGCCCGAGACAAGGTCAAACTGCCCCCGCCCCATCCACAACTCGCCGTCCAGCGGCATGGCAGGCAAAGCCGCCAAAAACCATGCGGGTGCAGCAATCACCCGTCCGCTGCGAAAGCGCAAGACCTGGCCGTCCCAGACCGCGCGCACGCCGTCGTACTTTTCGCTGACCAGGAAACCCTGGGGCGATTGTCCGGAGGGCCAGACCGAAGCCAGCTGAACATCGCCATCGGCTGCCGACGCCCCCGAAAGCAGCCAGGGGCCGAGCCCGAAAAACAAAACCTGCCGCCGCTGCGGCCCCGACTCAAGCCCTTGTACACCAGCGCACATGATCGACCCTCCTTGTAAATCACGGAACCATTGGCCTTGGGGGCCCAGCAGGTGGACATCCCGAGCGGTGGCGTTCTCGGCGGACAAACTGGCGAGGACGTGAAGCAGCTGGCTGTGCGCCCGATCCACCACAAGCTCAGCATGACTTCAGCCCCCGCCGATACTGCACCGCCTCGGCCACATGGGCCACCTCGATCTGCGGGCTGGCGGTCAGGTCGGCGATGGTGCGCGCCACCTTCAGGCAGCGGTGGATGCTGCGGCCCGACCAAGCCAGGCGGGCGGCGGCGCTGGTCAGGAACTGCGCCACCGGATCGTCCAGCGTGCAGTGAATGTCGATGCGCTGACCGGCCAAGGCCTCGTTGAGGCAGCCCTGTCGGGCCAGGGAACGCTCGCGGGCGGCGGCCACCCGCAGGGCGATGGGCGCACTGGCCTCGCCGGGCGGCGCCTGCACCAGCTCTTGCGGCGGGAGAGCCGCCACCTCGACCTGAAGATCGATGCGGTCGAGCAGCGGGCCGCTGATCTTGCTCTGATAACGCAAGACCTGCTCGGGCGAGCAGCGGCAGGCACGCTGCGGTGAGCCCAGGTAGCCGCAGGGGCAGGGGTTCATCGCCGCCACCAACTGAAACCGGGCCGGAAATTCAGCCTGCCGTGCCGCCCGGACCACCCGGATGGAGCCGCTCTCCAACGGTTCGCGCAGGGCTTCCAGCGCCGCGCGTGGAAATTCGGGCAGTTCGTCAAGAAACAGCACGCCGCCGTGGGCCAGGGAAATCTCGCCCGGCCGCGGCGGCGAGCCACCGCCGACCAGGGCCACCGCGCTGGCACTGTGGTGCGGCGCGCAGGTCGGCCGCTGTGCCCAGCGCTCGGGCATAAAGCGCCCGCCCAGCGAGGCCAGGGCTGCGCTCTCCAAGGCCAATTCGGTGTCCATCTCTGGCAGCAGTCCGGCCAGGCGCTGTGCCAGCATGGACTTGCCCGAGCCGGGCGGGCCGATCAACAAGAGGCTGTGGCCGCCGGCGGCGGCCACCTCCAGCGCGCGTCGGGCTGCCGCTTGGCCCTTGACGTCGGCCATGTCCGGGCCTGAGGCAGCCGCGGCGGATGGCGCAGCGCTCACCGGCTGCCAGAGCAGTCCATCGGGCGGCCCGCCCGGCTGCAATTGCTGTACCACCTCGAGCAAGGTGGAGGGGCCATACACCCGAGCGCCGGGCACACAAGCCGCCTCGGCCGCGCAGGCGGCCGGCAGCACCAGTGCACGGGAGGGGCCCTGGCGACTGGCCAGAGCCATCGCCAAGGCGCCGCGAACCGGCCGCAACTGCCCGCCCAGAGACAGCTCGCCGGCAAATTCAAAACGATCGAGCTGCTGCGCATCGAGCAGGCCAGCTGCGGCCAAAATGCCCAGGGCAATGGGCAGGTCGAAGCGGCCCGAATCTTTGGGCAGGTCGGCCGGCGCCAGATTGACGGTGATGCGCTTGTTGGCCGGAAAGTCCAGGCCGCTGTTGGCGATGGCCGAGCGCACCCGCTCACGCGCCTCTTTGACCTCGGTATCGGCCAGCCCCACCAGGCTCAAGCTCGGCAGACCGTTGGCCAGATGCACCTCAACCAGCACCGGCTGGGCCTGTAGACCGAGCAGGGCGCGGCTGTGCACGATAGACAGGCTCATGGTAGGAATTCGGGTGTTTTGATCCAAAACGGTGCACGCATGAGCACCTGTTTGGTGCAAGCCTGCCGCATCCGGGTAGAGACGAATGTAGTCGTTCCAGCCCGCGTGCAGCGCCTCTACGCACTGCTGGGGCCTCCCGCGAAACCATTCTTTGCAGAGCTGGGGCCCTGCGCATCGTGCTCGCTGGCACGGACTCTGCTTTAACCCCGCTGTACTTGTCTATACAGCGTGCTAGTGAGAAAGGAAATCCGAACATGAAACTCGTCACGGCCATCATCAAACCCTTCAAGCTCGACGAGGTGCGCGAAGCGCTCTCGGCCATGGGCGTTCAAGGCATAACCGTCACCGAAGTCAAGGGCTTCGGAAGGCAAAAAGGGCATACCGAGCTCTACCGGGGCGCTGAGTATGTGGTCGACTTCCTGCCCAAAGTGAAGATCGAAGCGGCCGTCTCTGACGACCTGGTCGAGCGCGTGATCGAAGCCATCGAAGGCTCGGCCCGCACCGGCAAGATCGGCGACGGCAAGATTTTTGTGTACGACCTCGAGCAGGTTGTGCGCATCCGCACCGGCGAAACCGGTAAAGAAGCGCTGTAAGGCCCTCAGGCAGTTCATTCAGAGAAAGAAGTTACGCCATGAAAAAACTACTCGCCTCCCTGGCCCTGGGCCTGAGCTTGCTGACAGGCAGCATCAGCGCACTGGCGCAAGCACCTGCTGCCGCCCCGGCCGCCGCTGCCTCTGCCGAAGCCCCGAAAGCCGGT
>CANHGF010000065.1 GCA_947460065.1 Comamonadaceae bacterium | reverse complement strand
GGGCGAGATAGTAGATCCAGATCGGGTCCTTGAACTGGAAGTTCTCGGGCCGCGGGTCGGCCTTGATCAGCATGCCGAGCCCGCCCTTCGTGAAGGGCACGGAGTTGGCGAGGATGCGGAACACCTCGGCAAAGGCCAGCGTGATCAGCGCGAAATACGAGCCCTTCAGACCTGCCCTGAAGGACAGCACCGCGATCAGCCAGCCGGCTGCCGCACCAGCCAGTGCAGAGACCGGCAGGCCCATCCAGGGGTTCCAGCCCAGGCGCATCTGCACCATGGTCGAGGCGTAGGCGCCTACGCCGAAAAACGCCACATGGCCGAAAGAAAGCTGGCCGGCAAAACCGCCTGCGATGTTCCAGGACTGCCCTATGAAGGCGTAAAACAGCGCCAGCACGCCAAAATTGACCATGAACGGCGAGCTAAAGAGCAGGGGAAAAGCCAGTGCAATGAGCAGCAGCAGGCCATGACCCAGCCAGGATGGACGGGCGGCGCTCATCGCTTGTCTCCAAACAGGCCCGAGGGCCGGAACAGCAAGATGAGGATGAAGATCAGCGAAATGCCGATCTGCCCCAAGCTCTCGCCCAGGAAAAGGCCACCAAACGATTCGGTCAGGCCGACGATCAAGCCGCCGAGCACTGCACCTAGAAAGCTGCCCATGCCGCCGAGCACCACCACGGTGAAGGCGACGATGACAAACACATGCCCGCTGGAAGGTGAGACATAAAAGATCGGCATCAATAGGCAGGCTGCCGCGCCCAACGTGGCCAGGCCAATGCCGAACGACACCGCGAAGATGCGGTCAACGTCTATGCCCACCAGCCGCGCGCCCATGCGTTCCTTGGCCACCGCCCGGATGGCCTTGCCGGTATCGGTGCGGGTGATGAACAAGCCCAGCATCGCACACAGCACCATAGACGCAAAAAAGGAAATAACCTTGGGCATGCCCAGCAGCAGCGGCCCGAGCTCGAACATCTTGTCGCTGTAGGCCAGCGAGACGGTGCGCGAATCGCCCTTGAAAAACAGCAAGGCCAGGTTCTCGATCAGGATGGACAGCCCCAAGGTGATCAGCAAAATGTTCTCGTCGCGCCCGAGCGAAAGGCGACCGATCATGTGGCGGTAAAGCAGGTAGCCCAGCGCGTACATGGCGGGCACCATCACCAGCAGCGCCAGATAGGGATCGATGCCCAGCTTGGTCAGCAGGAAATAAACGCCGAACATAGCCAGCATCAACATGCTGCCGTGGGCGAAGTTGATGATGTGCAACACCCCGTAGATCAGCGTCAGGCCCGACGCGACCAGGGTATAGATGCCGCCCATCAGCAAGCCGTTAATGGCCGCTGCGGCCAGGATAGTGGGATCCACTTGGACTTGTCCTGATTCGGTAAATAAAGCCGAAAACAGCGCACCCCGCCGATGCGGTGGGCGGTGCGCACAAGCCGCTGTCCGAGGGGACAGCGGCCGTCGGGCTCAGCGTTCGATCAGCTGAACTTGGGCTTGGGGAAGATGGGCTTGGCAGCCGCAAACTCATTGGGCCAGACCACCTCGATGTCGGTCTTGCTCGCTTGCAGCAGCACGGCCTTGCCGCCCTGGTTCTGCCCATTGACGAACTTGGTCGCGCCGTAAGGCATGAAGTGATCAGCCCAGGTGCTGGCCTCCAGGGCAGCGATGACCTTTTCCTTGTCGGCAGTGCCGGCACGCTGCAGCGCGTCGGCATAGAGCTTGACCGAGTTATAGCCGCAGTAGACCTCGAAGGTAAACAGGGCGCCTTTGTCGGCTGCGCGCTTACGCAGATCGGCCGCTTTGGGATTGCGCGGGTTGAACCAGTGGTTGAAGTCCATCATGTGCTGAGCCACATCCGGCTGCTCCTGCACCAGCTTGTAGTTGAAGCCGCCGCCGAGCACGCTGAACATCGCCGCCAGATCGACCTTTTGCTGATGCAGAGTGCGCGCCAGCAAAACATACTCGTTCTGGTAGTTGCTCATGATCACCACATCGGGGCGCAGGCTGCGGATGCGCAGGGCCACATTGGTGAAGTCGCGGGTCGGGTTGGCATGCTTGATGACCTCGGCCACCTCGATACCGATGCCGGGGAGTTTGCCGGCCAGCAGCTTGGCAGTGCCGGTGCCGAACTCGGACTCCTCATGCACCAGCACGGCCTTCTTGGCGATGCCGCCAGCGGCCTTGTTGACCTGACCCAGGCCTTCAATGGCGTCATCGACGCACTTGCCAAAGCCCGGGGCGAGGCGAAAAACATTCTTCAGGCCGCGGTTGACGATGTTGTCGGACACGCCCACATCGATCATGAAGGGCGTGTTGTACTTGGCTGCTGCCTGGGTGGCCGGCAGCGCGATGGCGCTGGAGAAGCATCCGACATAGGCGGCCACGCCCTCCTGATGCAGGCGCTCGACTTCGGAGACGCCAACCTCGGGCCGCGACTGTGAATCGCCCAGAGCTGCCTCAAGACGGGCGCCGCCCATGGCCTTGATACCGCCGGCAGCATTGATCTCGTCAATGGCCAACTGGCAGCCCAGACGCCCCTGCCCGCCGCTGTAAGCCAGACCGCCGCTGACCGGATGCACCAGCCCGATCTTGACCGGTCGGGCCTGGGCCAACAGCAGACCGGGCGCGCCAAGCGCGGAGGCGGCCGCACCGGCCTGCAAAATCAAACGACGAGACACGCGGGATTGAGACGTCATGGTCAGTCCTCGAAAATGGGTTTAAGGGAAGGCTGGAAGATGATTCGAATTGTCCTATAGATAGGACAATTACCCCGGACTGTGCAATCATCAGGTCCGGAAGTCAAGTGACCGACAAATTCAGGGGTTTTCCAGCGCCTGCCCTGCCGGTCTTGCGCGCTACCCTTCGCACCACCATGGACCACCCCCATTACCGTTACAGCGCCTTGCCCCTGCGGCCCGCCGGCCCTCTGGCGCCGGGCCTGCACCTGTTCGTGGTGCTGTACCTCGAACACTGGGATTTTGAGGCGCCGGCGGGCAGCTTGCGTGACCCACGTTTTGTGGGCGAGTTCGGCAGCTTCAATCCCGACTATCGCAGTTGGTCTCAGCGCGAATACGGCCTGCGCATCGGCGTGTTTCGGCTGCTCGACGCGCTGCGCGAAGCGGGCCTGGAGCCTGCGGTGGCGGCCAACGCGCTGGTGCTGCCCCGCATCCCCGAAGTGCTTGAGCGGCTGAGCGATGCGCAGTGGCTGGGCCACGGTCTGGCCGCGACACGGATGATGCATTCAAACATGCCCGAGCCAGAACAGGCGCTGCATATTGCGGACAGCCTGCAAGCCCTGCAAAAGCACACCGGCCGCCTACCCCTGGGCTGGCTCAGCCAGGACTGGGGGACGACCGCGCAGACCTACGGCCTGCTGGCCGATGCCGGCCTGCACTACACCCTGGACTGGGGCAATGACGACCAGCCCTACTGGCTGGAACCCGCCGGCACATCGGCGCGGCGCCTGCTGGCCCTGCCCCTGTCGAGCGAATGGGACGATGTGCAAGGCCAATGGCTGCGCCATGTTGAGGCTCCTGCGCACGCAGCTCTGATCCTGGCCGGCGCGCAGCGCATGGCCAGGGAATGCCTGGCGCAGGGGCGCAGCGCGGTCATGGGCCTGGGCCTGCACCCCTGGGTCTGGGGCATGCCCAGCCGCATCAGTCACCTGCGCCGCCTGCTGGCTGATCTGCAGAGTATCAAGGGCCTGCTGACCGCCAGGCCCGATGATTTGTATGTGCCCTACGCCCGCGCATCCTAAAGAACCACCCAAAGAAAGCATCCGCCATGGACTACCTCGACCGCCTGAGCCAGTTTGCCGCCGACCTCGACTACCGCAGCCTGCCCCCTGATGTGCAGGAGCAGGTGGGCTGGATCCTGGCCGACACCCTGGCGGCGGTGGCCGCCGGCTCGGCCGAGCCCGAGCTGCGGGCTCTGGCCGAGCGCCAGGGTGCCAGCGAAGCGGCCAGCCTGATTGGCCTGGGCCGGCGCAGCAGCTGTGAGGCTGCGGCCTTCATCAACGGCACCGCCGGTACTTTCCTGGAGATGGACGAGGGCAACCGCTACTCGCGCGGCCACCCAGCCGTGCATGTGATTCCGGCGGCAGTGGCACTGAGCCAGGAGCGCGCTGCGGATGCGGCCGACTTTTTGGCCGGCCTGGTGGTTGGCTATGAAGTCGGCTCACGCCTGGGCGCGGCCTCGCAACTGCGTGGCGCCATGCACCCCCACGGCACCTGGGGCACGATAGGGGCGGCAGCGGCCTGTGCCCGCATTGCCCACCTGAGCGCCAGCGCCATGCGCGAGGCACTCAACATCGCCTCCTCGCTGACCACCGCCACCTCCAAGCGCACCATGCTCGAAGGCGGGCTGGTACGCAACACCTATGCGGGTCTGAGCAATCGCAACGGCCTGCTGGCCCTGGACCTGACCGAATGCGGCTTCACCGGCGAGCGCGATGGCCCGGCTTCGCTGCTGGGCCAGATCGTCTCCGAACAATTCGACCCCGAGGCGGTGGTGCGCGAGCTGGGCCAGGACTGGCATCTGATGCACAACTACTTCAAGATGCACTCCTGCTGCCGCTACAACCACGGCACGCTCGATGCGATCGACCAGCTAGCCGCCAGCCAGAGCCTGCCGCAGCCCGATGAGATCGAGTCCATCGAGGTGCAGACCTACCATCTGGCTGCCGAGCTCGACGACCCGGCACCGGCCAACACCCTGGCGGCCAAGTTTTCCGTGCCCTTTGCGGTCGCCACCCGCATCGTCCACGGCACCAGCGCCCTGTCCAGCTTCACCTGGGAGGCGGTGCGCAGGCCCGATGTGCTGGCCCTGGCGCAGAAGGTGCGTGTCAGCCACGACCCAGCGATGAGCCAGCGCCTGCCCGCAGAAAGGCCGGCGCGGGTGCTGATGCGGCTCACAGACGGCCGCCAACTTTTGGCCGAGGCCGGCGTCAACCGGGGCGATGACGCATCGCCCTATACCCGTGAAGAACTGCGCGCCAAGTTCATGGACCTGAGCGGCCGCATTTGGCCAGCCGCCCACTGCCGCGACCTGCTCGAAGCCACCCTGGGCCTGGCCCGACTGCAGGTGCCGCTGGGGCGCTGGCTGGGCCTGGTATCGCGCTCGCCGATGACAAGCCAAGGCTGAAGTGCGCGCGGCCTTGCGGCCTTTCAGGTCAGCGAGTTTTCGCCGCTCATGTAGACAAACACCTGCACGAACAGGCCGTCCCGCACCTCGAAAAAGTTGCAGTTGTTCTTGCGCAGCAACTCGCCCGCATGGGTGGTGTTTTCCACCCTGAATCGGCTGGCCACCCGCTGATGTGGCACATCAACGACATGATCAAAGTCGCCGTGCCAGACCCGGGCATAACGCGTAGCCAAGCGCTCGTACATTCCGCGCACCTCGGTATCACGACCCTGGTAGTACAGCTCATGGTTGGCGATGCCAAAACGCGCCGTCGGTGCAAAGCAAGCCAGCGTGGCAGCCATGTCCCCACGGTCGACCGCCGAAAAATAGCGCTCGACCAGCGCCTTCAACTCTGAGGCATCCAGCCGTGTCGGCGAAGTATTCATGCAGTCTCCTGGGCCGGCGCTTGAAAGCCGGCGTCTTGCAGTGATCGGAACAGTGCCAAGGCGCGGCTGTGGCTGTCTTGAGCCTGGCTTGAGAGCGGCCCACGCAAACGCTCTTCCTCAACGAAATGACCGTGGCTGCGCCCGCGCACGCATAAGGCAGAGGGCCGCACCGCGCCCACCGGCCGCACATGCGCCGGGATGTAGCTGATGGCATAGCCGATGCGCCGGTCGTCGCTGTCATTGCCGCCGGAGGCATGCACCAAGTCGGTATGGTGCAGCGACATCTGGCCGGCGCCCACCGGCATGAACTGGCCCTGGGCCTGGTCAAAGCGGCTACTGATGCCCTGCCCGCGTCGGATCATGTTCATAGGCTCGGGCTTGTCGTCATGCTCGAACGCGCCCCAGCGGTGGCTGCCCGGCAGCGCCTGCATGCAGCCGGCCTGCACGCTGGCCTCTGACAGCGCCACCCAGGCGGTGACATGCAGGTGCGGCTGCAGATAAAAGTAGGTGCTGTCCTGGTGCCAGCGCACAAAAGCGGGGGTGTGGGCTTCCTTGAGGAAAAGCGTGGAGTGATAGACCAGGATGTCCGGGCCGATCAGGTCTTCGACAGCGTCAAGGATGCGCGGGTGATGCACCAATTGATCGGCCCAATTGAAGAGCAGATAGCTCTTGGACTTTTCCGGAAAGTCGATGGCTGCACCTCGGGCTTGCTCCCAGGCTTCGAGCTCCTGCCGGTGGGCGTACACCTCGCTGGCGCTCAGCACATCAACCGGAAAGACGAAGCCATCGCGTTCATAAGCCTGTCTCTGCGCCTCACTCAGCAGTTTGGGCATGGGGGTCTCCTCCATCGTCTGCACCGATGCATTTAGCGCACCGCTTGCTGAGCAGCGCTCATCATGGCCTGCAGCATATCGAGCCGCGGATGCATGGGCTTAGGGTAGCCCTGCCGGCTGTGGCTCAGGCCCAGGCCCAGGGCAGCCTCGGCCATTTTGTAGCTCAAGGGACCGGGGTTGATCACCGGCACCGGCAGGCGCTGGCTCAGCCAGGCGTGCGACTGGTGCATGGTGGTCGAGCCCAGGATGATCACTTCAGAGCCGTCTTCGTCTATAGCCCGCCGCGCCGCAGCCTCGAGCAGGGGAAACACATCTTCTTCCTTGCCCGAAAGCAAGGCCTGGTTGTCGGGCGCCACTTCGATGGCGCGCACCGAGGCGCATTTGTGGTGCAGACCGAGTTCGTCGAGTGCCTTTTTGTACAAGGGCTTCCAGCGGCTGGCCATGGTGAGCACCGAAAAACGATCGCCCAGCATCAGCGCGGCCAGCATGGAGACCTTGCCCGGCCCGAAGACCGGAATATCGAGCACCGAGCGCAGCGCGGCCACGCCCGAGTCGCTCATGGTGTCGATGCACACCGCCGCATAGCCCTCCTCCTGCGCCCGGCAGCCAGCCTCGAAGTTGGCGGCATCGGCCAGCACAAAGTCATGGTGGCTGGAATAGTTGAGCGGGCCGGCCTTGACCGGCCGGAATTCAAACTGCAACTGCGGCGACAGATCGATGCCCTGCAGCTGCTCCTGGCGCAGCGCTAGATTCTCGGGCGACATCGCAAAAGGTACGACCACCAGCACGCGCTTCATCATGTGGCCCCCTGGAGCTCGACTACAGCCTGATCGGTCGATGCAACCCGGCCAAACAGGCGCTGGAAGTTGCGCATGGTCACCTGGTGCAGGTCTTCAAAGGTGGTGCCGCAGGCGTCTTCCACCAGGGTCACCTGGTAGCCGCGATCGGCCGCTTCGCGGGCGGTGGTCTCTACGCACATATTGGTCGACACACCCACCATATAGAGCTGATCGACCCGCAGCGAGCGCAGCAGGCTGTCGATGGGGGTGGAGGCGAAGGCGCCCACGGTGGTCTTGCGCAGCACATGCTCGCCCGCGACCGGCTTGAGCTCGTCGAGGATTTCATGCTCGCGGCTGCCCACATGGTTGGCGCAACTGGCCAGCAGCTTGCGCATATGGCGCGGCGCGTCGCTGGCATCGGGCAGGGCGGCACCCAGCGTCACATGCAGCACCGGCTGCCCGAGCTGCTGGAAATGCGCGCGCAGACGCAAGATGCTGGGCAGCACCGTACCCTCAATGCGGGCAAAGCGGTAGTCGCCCACCGAGGAGCCTTGGGCCTTGAGGGTGCGGCCGAGCGCGCCCTGGCGCGAGCCGGTGGCGTACTGCATGTCGATGATGATCAGCGCGGCGCTGCGCGCATCAATCACCGGCTCACTCATATAGTCGCGGATGTAATCCTGGTTGGCACTCATGGGCTGTCCTTGTCTTGTTGCTGACGATACCAGTCGACGATCTGCGCGCCGGTGGCAAACCAGACGCCCTCGTGACTGCGGATGTATTGCAGGGCATGGTCCAACGCATCGATGCGGTGCGGCTGGCCCATGATGAAAGGATGGACGGCAATGTTCATCACCCGGCCGTGCTCGGCGCCTTCAGCATAGAGCACGTCGAATTCGTCGCGGATCTTGCGCGCAAAGGCTTCGGCTTCCTGGCCGCGCCGCCAAGCGATGCTGTCATTGATTTCCATGGAATAAGGCAGCGAGGTCAGCTCGCCGCTGCGCACCCGAATCGGCGTGGGCTGGTCGTCGTGATAGAGGTCGCACAAATAGCTGATCCCGCTTTCGGCCACCAGATCGGGCGTGCGCAGGGTGTTGGAGGCGGCCGGTGAAAACCAGCCTCGCAAAGCGCGTCCAGTATGGCGCAGGTGTATCTCCTGGCACTGGGCAATCGCCTCACGCTCCTCGTCCTCGCTCATGTTCCAGTGGTAACGCGTGTTGTAGAGGCCGTGGGACATGAACTCCCACTGCCGCTCCATCATGGCCTGGGCCAGGTCGGGGTACATGTCGAGCACCGCCATGGACAGCGAGACAGTCACCGGCAGTTCGAGCCGGTCGAAAAGCTCCATCAGGCGCCAGACGCCCACCCGGTTGCCGTAGTCGCGCAGACCATAGCCCAGGATGTCGGGATGCGGCAGCCGCGGCCAGGGGTTGCGCACCCGCACCTGTTCGGGCCGGTATTCATAGTGCTCGATGTTGGGCGCCACCCAAACCGCCAGCCGAGCGCCACCCGGCCAGCGCAGCGGGCGACGGTTGGGCAGGGCCGAATAGGCAATGCGATCTTGGCCGGCGATTAGGTCCATGTCATGCCCACCTTATGTCCGCCTTGTATCCACCTTAGGCCCATGCATGACCTTTGCGGCGGCACTATCATGCGCAGTCCAAGGAGTTATCCCATGCCTGTTGTCTCTATTACCCTCTTGCCCGGCTACAGCGCTCAGACGCGCGAACGCCTGGTCGAGCGCACCGCGCGCACGGTGCGCTCGGTCATTGCCGCCTCCAACGCCGGCACCACCGTCTTTGTGAACGAAGCAGCCACCTACCAGCGCGACGGAAAACGCATGAGCCAGGGCGGGCCGGACCTGCCCGAAGCGAGCGTGGTGGTGCGCCAGTTTCTTGAGCGCATGCAGGCGCGCGAGCTTGATGCGGCGCGGCAGTTGTTGGCCCCCGGCTTTGTGATGACCTTCCCGGGCGCTGCGCCGATGCGGGAGTTCAGCGAATTGATGGACTGGGCCAAAACCCGCTACAGCCGCATCGCTAAACGCTTCGAACGCTTCGACGAATGCTGGCAGGATGACTGCACCGTGGTCTATTGCAGCGGGACGCTCGAAGGCGTCTGGCTCGATGGCAGCGCCTTCAGCGGCATACGCTTCATCGACCGCTTCGAACTGGCCGACGGTTTGATCCGCCGCCAGGACGTCTGGAACGATCTGGCCGAGGTCAAGGCGACGCTCTAGGCTGAGCGCCGCAGCCGCCTCGGTACAAGGCCAGCGCGCCATTTAGGCTTGCTGAGCCTGCCAGGCATCGAGGATCTGCGAGCCGGTGGCGGCCCATACGCCCCGGTGACGCATGATATGCGCCAGCGCCTCCTCCAGCGCCCGGATCCGGTAAGGCTGGCCGATCACCCAAGGGTGCAGCGAAATGGCCATCACCCGGCCATTGTCGACGCTGGATTCGCGGTAAAGCACGTCAAAGTGATCAATCAACTGGTCCCGGAAATCATCCTCGGTGTGGTGGTTATTGACCAAGATGGTGTAGTCGTCGATGTCAATCGGATGCGGCATGGCCACCAAGGGGCCGCCAGTGGTCCGCATGACATAGGGCATGTCGTCATT
>CANHGF010000064.1 GCA_947460065.1 Comamonadaceae bacterium | reverse complement strand
GACGACGGCGCAGGTTGCGGCGCTGACAACGGCGCAGGTGGCAGGCATGGGCACGACTCAGATCGCGGCCTTGACCACGACGCAGGTAGCAGGCATGGGCACGGCTCAGATCGCAGCCTTGGCCTCGGCCCAACTCCAGGTGCTAACCACAGCGCAGCTGGGCGCTTTGAGCGCCACACAAGTCGCCAGTCTGAGCCCAACCGGCCTGTCGTCTTTGAGCGCCACCCAGGCACAGGCTTTGCCCGTGGCGGGCTTGACAGCTGCGCAACTGACCGGCTTGGGCGGCAATTTGGCCAACTTGACCAACACGCAATTGGCCGCGCTCACCGGCGCACAGCTGGCGGGGGTGACCCCGTCCCAGGCGGCCGCGTTGTCGTCATCGCAGCTGGGGCAGTTGAGTGCTTCTGCTTTGCAGGCCTTGCCTGCTGCCTCGTTGGCGAATTTGAGTGTGGCGCAGATCGCGGCGCTGACTCCGGCAAAAGTCGCTGCCCTGAGCGCAGCGCAAGTCGCTGCGCTGACACCGGCGCAGTTGGCGAGCATGAGCACGGCTCAGATCGCGGCCTTGACCGTGGAGCAGGCCTCGGCAATGTCTTCGGCGCAAGCCTTGGCATTCACCGATGCGCAGGTTCAGACCATGTCAGATGCAGTAAGCAGCGCCATGCCCGCCACTCTGGGCCTGAGGACCAGGCAAGGCAATTTGGCCAGTGCGGTTCAGCCTAATCCGCCGCAGCTGACGCCTGTTGTTGAGCCTGCTAATTTGCAACAACGCCTTGAGCTGGCGAATAAGTCGCGCAACACCTTGTCCCTGGAAGAAAGCAAATGAACAAGAAGACGGCCATGAATTATTTGAAGTGCGACCCTATGAAAACAACACTCATTGCATTGGCCTGCTTGGCTTTCGCGGGATACGGGCAGCGCGCGGCAGCGCAGGACGTGGCGGGCGAGCGCGTGATTCGGCAAGTGCAGGTGCAGGGCAATGCCTTGGTGGACGATGCGGCGATCCAAGCCGCATTGAAGCCCTGGCTGGGAAAGAAGGGGTTTGACACCGCGCAACTGAACGCGATGCGCCAGGCGGTGAGTGACTTGTACCGCGCGCGCGGCTTGGGGCTGACGATCGTGCAGATACCGCCGCAAGACGCGACGCAAGGCACGCTCCGGCTGGTGATCACGGAGACGCGGCTGGCGACGGTGACGGTGGAGAACAGCTCGCAGGTGAACCTGGACAGTTACAGCCAAAGCCTGCGCGCACTGCAGGGGCAGCCCGCGGACACGGACCGGCTTGAGCGCGTGGTGGCCATCATCAAAGCGACGCCGGGTGTGACGCAAGTCGAGCCGGTGCTGACGGCGGCAGCGCAGCCGGGGCAGACGCAGCTGAAGATGAAGGTGCAAGGACAAAACTCACAGCGCTGGGAATTGGCGCTGGACAACCACGGCGCGAAGACCACGGGCAAGAACAGGGTAACGGCGTCGGGTGACTTTTCCAACCCGGCCGGATGGGGTGACAGGCTCAGCGTGAGCCTGACGGACTCGCCTGGCGCGCTGCAAAGCGACAAAGACGCTGGGGGAGTCACGTCTGGGCAGGTGCGCTACGACGTGCCCGTGGGCAGCGACGGCTGGCGCGTGGGGGCAGCCTTCAGCAAATTCACCTACGCCTTGGGCAATACGCTGGCGGGGGGCAACTTTGGAGAGGGGCAAACCGGATCGGTGTTTGCCAGTTACCCACTGAGTATGGGGGCCACAGGGCAAAGCCATATCACGCTGGGGCTCGATGATGCGCGAGTCAACGACGCACAGCTGTCGAGGGCCACGCGCCGCACGATCGTCTCGCGCAAGCTGGGCGTGGGGGGCTATGCCCTGCACGCGGTGGGGGGCAAGGCTGCGCAGCTGAACTACCAAGTGGACATGAAGGCGGGGCGCTTGAGCTATGAGGATGCTGCGCAAGCGGCGTTCAACAGCAGCACTCTGAGGCAGTTTGCGAAGGTCAATGTCTTGCTGCAAGAGACAGTGCAACTGAGCTCCACGGTGCGGGCGAGCCTAAAGGCCAACGGGCAGCTGACCAGCAAGAACCTGGACAGCTCGGAGAAGATGGCCCTGGCGGGCGCGCAGGCGGTGCGGGGCTACCCCACGGGCATGCAGTCGGTGGACGAAGGCGCGGTGGTGACGGCAGAGGTCAGGTACCAAGTGGAGCCGCTGGGGATGACGCTGTCGGCGTTCTACGACCATGGTCAGGGGCGGATCAGGCACCAGCCCTTTTCGGGCAGTGGGCTCAATGATGTCAAGCTCAGCAGCGCGGGCGTGGGGTTGGCGTGGAGCTTGGACCAAAAGTACACGGTGCAGGCCCAGTGGGCCAAGCCCCTGAGCGGCAACACGAGAGAGGCGAAGAAGGCGACATCGGGGCTGCTGTGGGTGTCGGTGTCAGCGGCATTTTGAAGGCGCAAGAACGAATGGGGCGCTGAGCATGTGAGTTGTTGATACTCACCGGGAGTGTCAGGACTTCTGTGTGTGAGGCGATTTCAAAAAATGGCTTGTGAATAATTCTGTTTATCTTCAGGCCCCTGCGCGACATGAAAAAACCCTTGCAAATCAATGACTTGCAAGGGTTTAATTTGGTAGGCGCAATTGGACTCGAACCAACGACCCCCACCATGTCAAGGTGGTGCTCTAACCAGCTGAGCTATGCGCCTGGGATCGGTTTAGGGACGAGATTGTAGCATCCGAGCTTGAGCCCTCCCCTGGCCTTGTGCGCCTGAAGGATGCCTGCCCTGGGGCGGCGCCGGCATCTAGCGGCTCAGCGCCGACGCGCCCAGCGCACGCCGGCCACCTCGGTGGCCGCCTGCAGAACTTTTTTCAAACGGCTGGCGTCGTTCACTTCAACAGTGAAGGTCATGCGGGCGCTGCTGCCATGTTGGTCACGAACCGTCTGGGTCTGCACCCCGATCACATTGACCTTCTCGCGCGAAAACACCTCAGAGATATCGCGCAGCAGGCCCTGCCGATCGGCCGCCTCGATGGCAATGTCCACCGGGTAGACCGCCGGGCCCTGCACCGCGGCGTTCCAGCGCACCTCGATCACCCGCTCGGGGCTGAGGGCGGCCATGTTGCGAAAGTTGCTGCAGTCACTGCGGTGGATGCTCACGCCTTTGCCCCGGGTGACGAAGCCGCGTATCGCATCGGGCGGCGCCGGCTTGCAGCATTTGGCCAACTGGGTAAGCAGGGAGTCGACACCCACCACCAGGACGCCGCCCTGGGCCGAGCGGTCGGCGCCCGCGCGCATCCTGGCCAGCACCAGATCGTCGGCCGAGGGCGCAGGCTCGCTAGGGCGCAGCATGTTCTCGATGGTGCGCAGCGAAAACTCGTCCTTGCCGACCACCTCGAACAATTCGTCGGCGCTCTTGAAGCCCAGCTGCCCGGCCAGTACGTCCAGCGCGATGGCGGTCCTGCCTTCGCGCTGTAAGAGCTTTTCCACCGCCTCGCGGCCGCGGGCTATGGTGCCCTGCAAGGCCAGGGCATTGAACCAGGCGCGCACCTTGGCCCGGGCGCGCGGGCTGGCCAGAAAGCCAAGCTCGGGGTTGAGCCAGTCGCGCGAGGGCCCACCTTCCTTGGCGGTGATGATCTCCACCGTCTGGCCGTTGCGCAGCGGCGTGTTGAGCGTCACCAGAGCGCCGTCTACACGCGCGCCTCGGCAGCGGTGGCCCAGGGTGGTGTGCACGCTGTAGGCAAAGTCGACCGGCGTGGCACCCTGTGCAAGTTCGACCACCGAAGCGTCAGGGGTGAGCACATAAATGCGGTCTTCGAGCAGCCCGCCCTTGCCGCCACTCTGACCAGTCAGGGGCTCGGACATCTCGCGCTCCCAGGCCAGCAGTTGGCGCAGCACCGCGATCTTGGCCTCGTAGGGGCCGCTGGCCGACACGCCTGCATAGCCTTTGCTGCCCGCTTCCTTGTAGGCCCAGTGGGCGGCCACACCGCTTTCTGCGTGGGCATGCATGGCCGGTGTGCGGATCTGGATCTCGATGGGCCGGCCCGCCGCGTCGCGCACCACGGTGTGCAGCGACTGGTAGCCATTGGCCTTGGGACGGGCGATGTAGTCGTCAAACTCGCCTTCGACCTGCGCGAAGCGCTCATGCACATGGGCCAGCACCGCGTAGCAGGCCTTGACGTCGGGCGCGATCACGCGCAAGGCCCGCACATCAAACACCTGGTCGAAATTGAGCGACTTGCCACGCATCTTGCGCAAGATGCTGTAAATGTGCTTGGGCCGGCCATGCACAGTGACGGCAATGCCCTGCTGGCGCAGCTCGGTCTGCAGTTGCTGGCTCAGGGTCTGCACATAGTCCTCGCGCTGCAGACGCTTTTCATCGAGCAGACGGGCAATCTCGCGGTAGGTCTGGGGCTCGGTGAAGCGAAAAGCCAGGTCCTCGAGCTCCCATTTGAGTTGCCAGATGCCCAGGCGATTGGCCAGCGACGCAAACACATGCAGTGATTCGTGGGCCATCGCCGGCGCAGGCTCTTGCTTGCTGGCGGCAAAGTAGCGCAAGGTCTGCAAGCGCGAGGCCAGGCGCAGCATCACCACCCGCAAGTCGCGCGAGAAGGCCAGCAGCATCTTGCGCACCGTCTCGGTCTGCTCCGCCCGCTCGTCGCTGCGCTGAGCGGCGCCTTGCGCCAGCCGGGCCTGGCGCTGCAGCTTGACCAGCTTGGTGGTCTCTAGGGCCAGTTGCGCATGGCCCTGGCCGAAGCCGGCGGCAATCACTTCCGCCGGCTTGTTCAGGTGATCGCAGGCATACACCAGGTAGCTGGCCGCCTGCATGGCTGGCGAGCCGCCGAGTCCGTGCAAGATGGCGGCCACACCATCGGCGTGCTCAAGGATGGGCTCCCCAGTATCGAGTTGTCGCCCAGCCAGCAGGGGCTGGGCAAAGGCACGCGCGCGCGCCAGGGCCTGATCGTCTTCCGGCATGGCCTGGCCGGTGACAGCCAAAAGCGGGTTGCCGGCCAAAGGGGCATCATGCCCGTCCCCGTACGGCGCTGCGGTTTTCATGCCTAGGCCCGGTCGCTCAAGGGCGCAGCAAAAAGTCGAGCACAGGCACTAACTGCTCGCTGGCGACCAGGGTCGGCGCGTGGCCCACGCCGGCCAATTCGAGCAGGCGCGCGCGCGGGCCGCAGACGGTCATGGCCAGGGCGTTCTCGCGGCTGAGTAGTTCGGAGTCAGCCCCGCGCAGCAGCAGGGTGTCGGCGGTGATCTGCTCGTAGAGCGCTTGCATGATCTGGCCGCCCTGCTGGTTGGACGCTTCGCTCAAGCCGGCAAAAGCCAGGGCAATGGCCGGGTCATAGTGAAACACCCAAGACCCTCCAGCGCCTTGCTTGAATATAGGAGCATTGAGGGCATGCCACTGCTCGTCGGTATGCGGTCCAAAGCCCGCAAGGGTCTGCCGCAGCGCAGCAATGCCAGCCTGCAGGCTGTCGAACGGGCCGCCCTGCCCCACATAGGATTTAATGCGCGCCAGGCCCGCCCAACTGAGCTGCGGGCCGACGTCGTTGAGCAGCAGGCGGCGGATCGGCTGCACCAAAGCCTGCGGTTGAGCGGCGGCCAGCATGCCGATGATGCCGCCCATGCTGGTGCCCACCCAGTCCAGCGTCGCTATGGGCGCTTGCGCATGCAGCTGGACCAGCAGGGCCTGCATGTCGGCCAGGTAGGTCAGCGGCTGATACAAGGCCGGATCTGCCAGCCAGTCGCTGCTGCCCCGCCCCACCACATCGGGGCAGATCAGCCGCAAACTCCGGCCCTGGGCCTGCGCTGCCTGCAGCAGGGCCCGGGCCAGCACGTCAAAGTCGCGCCCCTGGCGCGTCAGGCCGTGGACGCACAGCACCACCGCCTGCGCGTCGCTCTGGCCCCACTGCCAGTAGCCCATGCGGTGAGTGCCGGTGCTGTCCTTGCAATGCAGGTGGTGCAGTTGGGGTTCGGTCATGCAAGCTCGGCGCCAGACAGGCGCTTGATAATCAAAGGTTTCAGGCAGTGCGCCGGGGGGCGGCCCCGGGCAGACCTCATTGTCACCCTAATCAAAAGGAGAAGAACATGCTCAAGGGCAAAACAGCACTCGTCACCGGATCGACCAGCGGCATCGGACTGGGCATCGCCAAGGCCCTGGCTGCCGAAGGCGCCAACCTGGTGCTCAACGGCTTTGGCGACAACGCCGGGCCGCAGGCCGAGGTCGCCGCGCTGGGCGTGCAAGTGGCTTTTCACGGCGCCGACATGAGCCGGCCGGCCGAGATCGAGGCCATGATGAAATTTGCAGCAGAACGTTTCGGCCGGGTCGATATTTTGGTCAACAACGCCGGCATCCAACATGTGGCCAAGATCGAAGACTTTCCCATCGAGCGATGGGACGCGGTCATCGCCATCAATCTGTCGAGTGCCTTCCACGCCACCCGGCTGGCCCTGCCTGCGATGAAAACCGCCAACTGGGGCCGCATCATCAACATCGCCTCGGTCCACGGCCTGGTTGCCTCGGCTGAGAAGGCCGCCTATGTGGCCGCCAAACACGGCATCGTGGGGCTGACCAAGGTCACGGCCCTGGAGACGGCCACCACCGGCGTCACCTGTAACGCGATCTGCCCGGGCTGGGTGTTGACCCCGCTGGTGCAAAAACAGGTCGATGCGCGGGCCGCGACGCTCAAGATTTCCAATGAAGAGGCCACCCGCCTGCTGCTGGGCGAAAAAGAGCCCTCGATGCAATTCACCACCCCCGAAGAACTGGGCGCGCTGGCGGTGTTTTTCTGCTCGGCGGCGGGCAACAATGTTCGCGGCGCGGCCTGGAACATGGACGGCGGCTGGGCCGCTCAGTAATTGGCAAGGCGCTGAGGCGCCTTTCGGGCGGGCAGATTCAGTTCTTGACGACGCCCGTTTTGCTCACCACCGTCAGACCGGTGGGCGCGGGCAGCTCGGGCGGAGCCGGCAGCTCTAGCCGGGTCAGCACCGGGCCGCGGCGGTCGGCCGCGAGTTCTGCATGGCGCGGCCCAACCGCTTTCAAGACCAGTCCCTCGTGGATGAGCGAGCCGACCAAATAGGGTTTGGGCGGCAGCCCGTCAACCGCCAGCAGCGCCACACCCCGGCGGCCCTGGGCGATCACCCCGAGCAAAACGTAACGCGCTGAAACCACCGGTTCGGCCGAAGACGCTTCGGCCGCGCCCAGCCACTTGGCAATCTCAGCCGGCCGCGCCTGTACCGGCGCGGGCGCTGCGGCGGGCGTGGCCTGCGCTACCGGCTCAGACAGGCGCAAGGCCCAGCTGACCGCGCTGACGCCGACCAGGGCCCACACCAAAACGGTCAAAACCGGCGGCATCCATGACATTTGAGCGCGCATGCGCAGATTATGATCCAGCCATGCAAGCCCTTTCCCTTGTTCATATGCGCGCCGCCGCGAGAAAGCGCCAACAGCGCAGACAGCGCGGCTTTACCCTGATCGAGCTGATGGTGGTGCTGGTCATCATCGGCGTCCTGGCCGCCCTCATCGTGCCCAATGTGCTTGACCGGGCCGACGATGCCCGCGTCACCGCCGCGCGCACCGACATTGCCAACCTGCAGCAGGCGCTCAAGCTCTACAAGCTCGACAACCAGCGCTACCCCACTGGCGAGCAGGGACTGCAGGCCCTGGTCAGCCGCCCGAGCGCAGGCCCATTGCCGCCAAACTGGCGCGCCACGCTCGACAAGCTGCCCAACGACCCCTGGGGCCGGCCCTACCAGTATCTCAATCCCGGCCTCAAGGGAGAGGTCGACGTGATGTCACTGGGCGCCGACGGCCAGACCGGTGGCGAGGGCAAGAACGCCGACATCGGCTCCTGGCAATAGGCCCTAGGGGCCTAGCCGGCACCCCCGAACAGGAACCTGCCATGGCTCTCCCAACCAGCCATGTCGCCCGGCCCCGTTCACACGCCGCCCAAGCCGGCCTGACCCTGCTCGAACTGATGGTGGTGATGACGCTGGCGGCCATTGCCACAGCAGCGGTGGCCCTGTCATTGCGCGACCCGGACCAGCAGGCCCTGCAGCGCGAAGCCGAGCGCCTGATCAGCCGCCTCGAGAGCAACCGCTCCTGGTCACGCAGCAGCGGGCAGGCGCTGCGCTGGAGCGCCCAGGAGGGTACTTACCGGTTCACGGGCTACGCCACCGACCCACCGGCCGAGCCTTGGCTGCACCAAGGCATTGAAGTGCAGTGGACGCGGCCGGCCGCCAATAGCCTATTGGTCCTAGGCCCCGAACCCATCCTGGCGGCCCAGGCCATTACCCTCAAACTGCGCAAGCAGACGCTGAGCATCGTGACAGACGGGCTGGGCCCCTTCGAGATACGCCAACCATGACTGCGAGGCCCGTCGTGCGCTCCCCCGGCTTCACCCTGGTCGAAGTACTGGTGGCGCTGGCCATCGTGGCGGTAGCGCTGGCCGCTGGCTTGCGCTCGAGCGGGGCGCTGGTGCAAAACGCGCAGCGCCAGAGCGAGCAGTTGCTGGCGCAACTGTGCGCCGAAAACGAGCTGGTGCGCCTGCGCCTGGGCCGGCAATTGCCGGCCATCGGACAGGGCGACTTTGACTGCGAACAAGGCGGGCAGACCCTGCAGGGCAGTCTGGTGGTCAGCGCCACGCCCAACCCCAACTTCCGCCGGGTAGAAGCCCGGGTGCGCAGCCAAGACCAACGGCCCCTGCTCAGCCTGGTGGCGGTGATGGGCAACCTTTGAGCATGCAGCGCGTTCGCGGCTTCACCCTGATCGAGTTGCTGGTGGCCATCGCCGTGATGTCGGTGCTGGCCCTGGTGGGCTGGCGTGGCTTGGACGTGCTGCTGCGCACCCGCGCTCAGGTGCAGGAGCAGACCGTCCAGGTATCGCGGCTGCAAACCGGGCTGGCGCAATGGAACGCCGACTTGCAAGCCATGGTCGATACAGAAGGCATACCGCCTATGGATTTTGACGGCCTGGTGCTGCGCATCACCCGCGTCGACCGCAGCCTGCCCGAGCAGCCCCTGCGGGTGGTGGCCTGGAGCCGCCGGGTGATCGCTGACCAGCACCAAGGGCGCGGCAGCTGGGTGCGTTGGCAATCGCCGCCGCTGAGCCAGCGTGAGGCTTTGAGCCAGGCCTGGGCTCAGGCCCAGCGCTGGGCCCGCAACCCCAGCCAGGACGATATCGCCAGGGAAGTGGCGATCTACGGCATCGAGGGCTGGCAGTTGCGCTATTTCCGCAACAACAGCTGGAGCAATCCCCTGTCGGCCGACGATCAAAAGACAGGGCAAACCCCTGCCGCATCCGGCCAGGCTGCGGGCGTGCCCAACGGTGTGCGCCTGCTGCTGCAACTTAGCCGCGAGCAGGCGGTCAGCGGCACCTTGGTGCAGGACTGGTCCCGCCCCTACGACAGCCAGAGCCCAGAAGGCCCCAGACCATGAACAGAAAAGCCAAGGGCCGCAAACGCTGGCCGCAGGCGGGGGCGGCACTGATCAGCGCCATGCTGACCGTCAGCCTGGTCGCCAGCCTGGCCGCTGCAGCCCTGGCCCAGCAATGGCGACTCAGCGAGGTCGAGCGACATGAGCGGCAGCGTCAGCAGACGCAGTGGATCTTGCAAGGCGCGCTCGACTGGGCCTGCCTGATCCTGCGCGAGGATGGCCGCAGCGGCGGCAGCGATCACCTTGGCGAGCCCTGGGCGCTGCCGCTGCAGGAGGCCCGCTTGTCGAGCTTTTTGGCCAGCGACGCCAATGCGAGTGGCCTGGCCGATCTCAACGGGGTGTTTCTATCGGGTCGCATCGAAGACATGCAGGCGCGCTTGAACCTGCGCAATCTGGTGGCTGACGGCAAGGTGTC
>CANHGF010000063.1 GCA_947460065.1 Comamonadaceae bacterium | reverse complement strand
GCCTCTTCGGCAAGCGCGCCTGAGCCCGATGGACGCTGCCGCCAGCCTTGCCAGCGCCCAGGCGCTGCGCGAACAGCTGCAGGCCGCCGCCTACCTGGCCGACGAGGCGCTGGCCACCAGCGCCTGGCTGGCCGGCACGCTGCAGCGCCCGCTGCTGCTCGAAGGCGACGCGGGCGTGGGCAAGACCGCGCTGGCCAGCGCCCTGGCCCAGGTGCAGGGCGCGCGGCTGGTGCGGCTGCAATGCCATGAAGGCCTGGACCTGGCGCAGGCGGCCTATGAATGGAATTACGGCCGCCAGCTCATGGCCATACGCCTGGCCGAGGCCAGCGAGCAGCGCCTGGCCGAGGCCGACCTTTTCTCACGCAGCTACCTGATGGAGCGTCCGCTGCTGCAGGCCATCAGCAGCGAGGGGCCCTGCGTGCTACTGATCGACGAGATCGACCGCGCCGACGAGGCCTTTGAGGCCTTCTTGCTGGAGGTGCTCTCCGAATACCAGATCACCGTGCCCGAGTTGGGCACCTTGCGCGCCCGGCAAATTCCCTTGGTGCTGCTGACCAGCAACGGCACGCGCGAGCTCTCGGACGCGCTGCGCCGGCGCTGCCTCTACCACTACCTGGACTACCCGACGCTCGCGCGCGAGATCGCCATCGTCAAGGCCGCGCTGCCGCAGGCCGACACCGCGCTGGTGGAAGAGGCCGTGCAGTTCGTGCAGCGCCTGCGCCGTGAAGACCTGGCCAAGACGCCGGGCATTGCCGAAACCCTGGACTGGGTGCGCGCCTTGCACCGCCTGCATCCGCAGGCCCTGCCCGAAGACATGAGCGCCCTGCTGTTGACCCTGGGCTGCCTGCTCAAGACGCGCGAAGACCGCTTCATGCTCACGCCCGAGCGCACCCGCCAGCTCATTGAAGGCCGGCGCAGCGTGGGCGTGGCCGAGAAAGGCTGAGCCATGCGCAGCACCACCCTGGTCCCCGGCTTGCTCCCTCCCCCTCTGGGAGAGGGCTGGGGTGAGGGCACGCACAGCACCGCCGCTTCCTCACGCGAGCCCCTCACCCCCACCCTCTCCACAAATGGGCGAGGGGGCGAAACCAGGCCCACATTCTTTCTCCCTCTCCCCCTGGGAAAGGGCTGGGGTAAGGCCACGCACAGCTACACCGGCCAGCCATGAACACCACGCCTTTGCCCCTGAGCGAGCGCCTGGCCGGCTTTGCCGCGCTGCTGCGCGAGCACGGCATGCGCGTGGGCCCGGCCGAGCAGCGCGACATGCTGGCAGCCAGCCTACATTTGGGCAGCCTGGACATGGACCGCACCTCTAGCGCCTGGCGCGCCATTGCCTGCAGCAATGCACGCGACTGGCGGCAATGGCCGGCGGTGTTCGAGCAGTACTGGCTGCCGCACCGCATCAAGGGCACGGTCAAGGTCAGCGGCCAGACCCGGCCCCGGCGCGACCTGCGCAGCCAGGTGCAACAGATGCATGAAGGCATGGACGGCGATGCGCCGCCAGGGCAAGCGGGCAGCGGCTCGGCCGACCAAGGCAGCAGCGGTGAAGATGCGCAAGCCGCCTCGCCGCGCGCCCAGGGCGGTGCCGGCCGCGTCCAGCCCGACGCCCTGCACGAGCGCAGCGCCCAGATGTGGATGCCGCAGGACCTGCATGCGCTGCAGATTCTGGCCCGGCAGATCCAGCGCCAGTTCCAGAGCCTGCCCACGCGCCGCTGGCAGCTGCACCCCCAGGGCCGGCGCCTGAACCTGCGGGCCACACTCAAGCGCAGCGTGGCCCATGGCGGCCTGCCGCTGGCGCCGGCCTGGCAACAGCCACGCACCGAGCCACCGCGCCTCTTTATCCTGGTCGATGTGAGCCGCTCGATGGAATCACACGCGGCTTTCTTTTTGCGCGTGGCGCGCGCCATGGCGCAAGCGGCCGATGCGCGGGTGTTTGTTTTCCATGTAAATCTGGCCGAGGTCACGCCGCTGATGCGCAGCGACAGCGCCACCGTGCAGGAAAAGATCAACGCGGTCACCGCCGGCTTCGGCGCGGGCACGCGCATTGCCCACAACCTGATGGAATTTGCCCGCCGCCATGCCCGCGCCCAGCTCGGCCGGCGAGCGCGGGTGTGGCTGCTCTCCGACGGCTTTGACACCGACGCGCCCGAGGAACTGGCCCAGGCCCTGCAAACCCTGCGCGGCCATGGCGCGCGCATCACCTGGTTCCACCCGACCCGCCAGGCGCCGGCCTCACTGGCCGTGCGGCAGGCGCGCGCGCTGGTCGAGCGATTTCATCCCCTGGCCAGCTTGGCCGACCTGGCCCGCGCCAGACCCCATCTGCACTGAGAAGGACGCACCATGACCCCCCATGCCTGGCTCCAGACCGCCCATGACTTGCACACCCGCCAGCAGGCTTTTGCGCTGGTGACCGTGCTGCGCGTGAACGCCCCCACCTCGGCCAAGGCCGGCGACAAGGCGGTGGTCACGGCCGACGGCCAGATCCACGGCTGGATAGGCGGCGGCTGCGCGCAGCCGGCGGTGATCAAGACCGTGCGCGCTGCGCTCAGCGATGGGCAGGCGCGCAGCATCCGCATCTCGCCGGCGCAAGAAACGCAGGAGCAGCAACTGGCCGACGTGCTCGAGTTCGGCATGGCCTGCCACTCGGGCGGCACGCTGGAGTTGTTCATCGACCCGGTACTGCCACTGGCCAGCCTGACCGTGTTGGGCGATTCGCCGGTGGCGCGGGCCTTGTGCGACCTGGCGCCGCGCGTGGGCTTTGCGGTGCAGCTGGTGGCCCAGGGCGCGCGCGCCGAAGACTTTCCGGCCGCCAGCCGGGTGCTGGCCCAGGACGATGCCCAGTTGCTTGGCAGCCAGCTAGCCCCCGGCGGCTGGGCGGTGGTGGCCACGCAAGGCCGGCGCGACCTGCAAGGCCTCAAGGGCGCACTGGCGCTGCAGCCCCGGCGCACCTGGTTCGTGGCCAGCGCGCGCAAGGGCGCGGTGCTCAAGGAGTCGCTGATCGCCAGCGGCGAGGACGCGGCCCGGGTGAACGCCATCGTGGCCCCGGCGGGCGCGGCCATCGGCCCGCAGACGCCCGAAGAAATCGCGCTGTCCGTGCTGGCAGCGGTGGTGGCGGCGCGCCGCGCCGAGGTCAACGACGCGGTGCCGGCCAAGCCCTGCTGCGGCGGCCAGATGAAGTCCACCGCCCCGAGCGAGGTCGTGACACCGGCGCAAGTGACACCGGCGCAAGTGACACCGGCACAAGTGGCACCGGCACAAGTGGCACCGGCGAAAGTGGCACCGGCGAAAGTGGAACTGCCCGCGACGGTTTCGGGCACCCTGCCGGCTTCTTCATCGTGTTGCGGGAGCTGACATGGGTTGCATTCTCAAAGGCGGCGGCGGCCTCTACAGCCGCTTGGTGGTGGGCGGTGTGCTGTTGGCCGCAGGCAGCGGCTCGCGCATGGGCCACCGGCCCAAGGGCCTGCTCGAGCTCGGCGGCGTGCCGCTGATCCGCCGCACGCTCATTGCCCTGTCGGGCGCAGGCCTCGATGAGCTGGTGGTGGTGCTGGGCGAACACGCCGAGCACCTGGAGCCGGCCGTTCAGGACTTTCCGGTCACGCTGGTGCGCAACCCCTCGCCACAAGACGGCCAAGTGTCCTCGCTGCGCCTGGGCCTGGCCGCGCTCTCGCCCAAGATCGACGCGGTGATGGTGGCGCTGGCCGACCAGCCGCTCTTGGGCGCGCAGGACCTGAACGACTTGATCGGCGCCTACAAGAAGCGTCCCGAAGGCACGCAGGTGGTGGTGCCTACGGTCGACGGCCTGCCCGGCAACCCGGTGCTCTTCAGCGCCGAGGTCAAGGAAGCGGTGCTGGCCGGCGACGCCCGCCTGGGCTGCAAGCAGTGGCAGGCCGCGAACCCAGAGGCGGTGTACGCCTGGGCCACAGCCAACAAACGCTACCGCCAGGACGTGGACAGCCCCGAGGACATTGCCCAGCTCGCGGCCCAGACCGGCCACCAGCTGCGCTGGCCACCCGCCTGGCAGGGCGTGACGCCTTGAACCCCGCATGAACTCTGCGAACCCCGAGCGCGAGCAGCGCCAGCTATGGCCGACCACGTTGGGCGTTTACCGCTGGCCGCAGGCCGAGGCGGCCAACGAGGTGCTCGCGCGGGTGTTCGGCGCCATGCGCGCACTGCAAACGGACGGCGGTAAGCCGCATTTTTTTGCCAGCGGCGACGACCTTCTGCAGCGCATCACCCTGCCCGAATGGCAGACGCTGGTGCGCTTCATCGTCGAGGGCCTGCGCGACACGGTGATCGCAGCCAACGGTGGCTGGCGCGATGAACACGGCCAAAGCCCGGCCTTCAACATTGCGCTCGAAGGCGTCTGGTGCCAGATCAGCAACCGCGGCGTGCACCACGACATCCACACCCATGGCAACTGCTCCTGGTCAGGCGTGTACTGCGTGCAGGTCGACGAGGACGCGCAGCGCTGCACGCACGAGGTCTTTGGCGCGCTCAATGGCGTGACGCGCTTTTACGGCCCGCACTTCAACCGGTTGGGCGGCGCGCACATGGACCTGGGTTCGGCCTACCTGCAGCAGCCGCACCAGGACATCGCGCCGCGCCCCGGTCAGCTGGTGGTGTTTCCGGCCTGGCTGGCGCACCAGGCCATGCCTTACGAAGGGCGGCAGGACCGCATCATCGTGTCGTTCAACGCCAGCGTGCATGCCGCGCAAGGCAGTAACCAGCGCCATGGCTACGGTCGCGGCTGAACCCCCCCACAGTGCGCCGACCCTGAGCGGCAGGCTCAGTCGGCTGGCCCTGGGCAGCGGCCGCTCGGCGCTGCTGCATGCGGGCTGGTTGGTGCAGGCGCAGCTGGGCATGATGCTGTCGTGGTCCTGGTTTGGCGGTTTGGGCGGGGTGGCGCTGTGGTGGGCCCTGCTGGCACTGTGGCCCCGGGCCCGCTCGCGGCCTGCGCCGGCTGCCCTGGTGGTGGCCGCGCTGGCCGCCTGCGTGGGCCTGGTGCTGGCCATGCAGATGGGTCGCTCAGCAGCCGGTCTGCTGGGCTGGGGCCTGCATATCCTGGCCTGGGCTTGGCTGTGCAGGCTACCAGGACTGGGGCAAAGCCACCCGAGGCTGCGCTCTGAGGGCTGGCTGGGCCTGCTGGGCGGGCTGCTGCTGGCCGCCGGTTTGGCCGCCAGCCCCGAACTCTGGCAAGCGCGCTGGCCACTGCTGTGCGCACTGCTGCTGCTCGCGCCCTGCTTGGCAAGGCCCGGCGCACGCGCGCCGGCCGACCGATGGGCACAGGCCATGGAGCGGCCCGACCCAGCCATGGGTCTGATGATGGGCAGCCTGCTGCCCATGGGCTGGTGGTGTGCCAGTCAGGGCTGGAACAGCTCGCAGTCACTCACCCTGCATCTGTGCGCCATGGTGCTCGGGGCCTGGCTGGCCTGCCGCCTTGCTGGTTTGGGGCTGCGCTCGATCAGGCCGGCCTGGGCCTGGGCGGGCGCAGCGCTCTTGTGTCTGCAGGGCAGCGCTGAGGCCATGTTGGCGGCCGCCGCGCTGGTGGCCGCCGGCTCGGCCCTGAGCGCACGCGAGCGGGCCAACTCAGGCGCATGGGCGCTGGCGGGCTGCGTCCTGCTGCTGTCGGTGGGCCACTGGAGCGCTACCTGGGGCCCCGATGCACTGCGCCTGGCCCTGCTGCTGGCCTTGCTGCTGGCCGTCCTCAGCGGCCAAGGCCGCAGCATCCGTACCAGCGCCTCATAACGGTCCGCCGCCAGGCCCTGCGCCCGACCCGCCACCAGATCCGCCACCAGACCCGACACTTGTTGCGCCACTGGCTGGCGCTGCGGCAGCGGGCAGCAGTCGGCCCTGGCGGGCCAGGGCAGCGGTGTGCCACAGCAGCAGCGCCATCACCCCATTGGCCACCGCAAAGGCAAGAGGCGCCAGATACTGCCAGAGCTGTTCCTGGGGCGCGCGCTCGAGAAAACGCAGGGCCATGGTGGCCAGCGCCATGACGCCGAAGCTAAAGGCCCAATAGGTGGGCGCAAAACCAGCCTGCCGCGTCCAGGGCGACAAGCGCAGGGCCAACAAGCCCTGGTACAGGCCATAGCCCAGCAGCATCTTGGCCAACAGATCGGGCGGGCCCGACGTCAGCGCGAGGTAGCTCAGGCCGCCGACCACCGGTGGCGCGAGCTCTATGCCCTGCAAGGGCCGCTGCGCCGCTGCCAAGGGCGCCAGGGTGGCGGCGCGCCCCAAGACCAGGGGCTGCAGCGCCAGCCAGGAGAACACGCCCGCGCCGAAAAACAGGGCGCCCAGAGTGGTCCAGCCCAGGGAGGCCGACGCAGTCGCCGCCACGAAATTTTGCGCGACGGCCGGCAAGTAAACCGAGGCATTGATGGTCTCGGCTGCGCGCCCGCCCTGCCAGAAGCGACTGACCAGCCAGAGCCCCAGCAACAGCTGTGCGCCCAGCGCCAGGCCAAACAGGGCCCAGGCAAGCTCAGGCACCCAAGGCTGCAAGGTCATGGCTGCGAGCAGGGTCGAGACCGGACCAAGCGCGGCCATGGCCGACATCACCGGATGGTCAAGCTCTAGCCGCGCCGCCTGCCGCTGCTGCCACCACTTCAGGCCATAGGCGAGCAAGACTGTCAGCCAGATGAGCAGGCCCACAGCGGCCGCCAACTGGGCCAGCACCGGCGGCAGCGGCCAGACCTGTGTGGCCACCCGCCAGGCGTGGCCCCAGGCCAGAGCGCCAACGGCCATGCCGAAAAACGAAACCGGGATGTACTTGCGCTCTTGCGTCATCAATGGCTCCCGCGCTGCTGGGCGCGCTCAATACAGGGTCAGTCGGACAGGCCACGCTCGTCGCTAAGGCGTGTCATGGTAGTCCTTTGAGCAGACTCAGGCAGCGCCGGGCGGCTTCAATTGGGCCAGGTGCCCCAGGTGGCCCAGCTTGGCCCAGACCTTGGCGCCTTGCGCGCCGATATCGGCCTGCAGGCGACTTGCGCGCGGCAGGCGCAGCCAGGACTGCGGCTCAAAGCGCTCGCCGCCTTCCTGGAACTGGCCTTCGAGCAGCAAAAATTCCCCGCCCTCGGGCAATGGCAGCTCCACCCGGGCGCCGGCAGCCCAAAACTCCAAGCGCACATCTTCATGCGCGTCCTTGAACAGCGGCGAGACCTGCACGCCCGGCCGCGTGGCGTCGCTCACCCGGGCGAGCTTGTCGGCATGCAGCCGGACATGGGTGCGGTCTTGCAGGTCGAACTGCCAGAGCTTGACGAAGAGGGTGGTGCCGGGCGCCGAGCCGGGGGTGTGCCGCGACTGCGGGGGGTTGCGGATGTAGCTGCCGGCCGGGTAGTCACCATGCTCGTCCTGGAACACGCCTTCGAGCACCAGAAATTCTTCGCCCCCGGTGTGCGTGTGCGCGCTAAAGCGGCTGCCTGACGCATAGCGCACGATGGTGCTGGCCTGCGCCACCTCGGCGCCGACGCGGTGCAGCATGCGCCGCTCGACGCCGGCGATCGGCGAGGCCTGCCAGGGCAACTGCGCCGCATGGACGCTGGCGCGTTCCGTGAGATCGGCATTGAGTTTCACGAACTTCTCCTTCAAGTGGTTTCAGTCAGGACGGCCGGCTGCGGCCAGCGCGCTGCAAGGCCCTTGACCGCTTCCTCCGCCGACTCCAGCGCGCCCTCGAGATAGCCGCCATAGTTGGCCGAGCGCTCGGTGCCGGCCAGCCAGAGGCGCTCGCTCCAGTCGCTAGGCAGTACCGGGTCGCCGTACACCGGGTGGTAGGCCAGGGGCTGCTGGTCGGCGGCGCTGGCGGTCAGCGGCTCCTGCGCCCAATCCTGCACGCCGCTCCACAGTGGCGTTGCCGCCGGCGGGCCAAACATGCGCACCAGCTGAGCCAGCGCTTGTTGGGCCAATTGATCCGGGCCGATGCCGCTGCGGTAGGCGGGCGAGGCGCCCACAAAGCCGAACAGAGCGGCCACCTGGCCGCTGGCATCCGATGCGTCGTGGATTTCAACCATGGGGCCACGGTGGCTCATGCCGCCGCCCGACCAGCCCGCTTCGCGCCAGAAGGCACTCGGGTAGATGGCGGCAAACTTGGCCTGCCCCGCCATCCAGGTCGGGGTCTGGCGCATGTCCCTGAGCAGGGTGTCGGGCCAGGCCGGCTCGAAGGCAATGTCTTGCGCGGTCAGCCGCGGCGGCAGGGTCAGCACCACCTGCGCGGCCAGCTGTACCCAGCGGCCGCTAGCGTCTTGCAGATCGAGCTCGAGCGCATGCGGGCGCAACTTCATGCCCAGCAGGCGGGTACCGGTCTTGAGGTGGGCCTTGCCGGCGATGCGCTGCTGCAGCTTGTCGATCAGGCTTTGGGTGCCGCCCTCGATCCGGTAGGACGAGGGGCTTTGCGCCCAGGTGGACTGGCGGTGTACCTGGCCATCTGGACCTTCCAGGGCAGTGGCGCCCCGGCTGTGCTGAGGGTAGACGCCCAAGCCTAGCTCGGCGCTCAAGCGCTCGACGCGCGGGTTCATGCCCGGCCAGAACCAGGACGGGCCCAGATCGACGCGGTGACTGCCTTGCGGCAGACCTTGGCTGAGCACCCGCCCGCCAAGGCGCTCGCGGGCCTCGATCAGCAACACCGGCCGGCCCGCCTGAGCCAGTAAATCGCTGGCGTACAGGCCGCTGAGGCCCGCGCCAATCACAACCACAGGATGAGACATACCAAGCTCCGTTCAGGTCCCCATCGGGCCAACATCCAACTCATGCGACCAGGTCGGCCGGCTCGATCAGGGCGGCGCCGGCGCCCTCGGGCCTGCGAGGCGCAGGTGTGGCTTGCTGGCTTACCTTACACGCGGTCTGCACCATGGACTGCCGCACTTCCTGCAGAGTCTGGGCCGATGCATCGGCATCGGGCCGGCTGCGCCCGTAATCATCGCCCCTGCGAGCGCACTGAGCAGCGGCATGGCCAGCGCCTGGGCGATGCCTTCGTAGGAAAAGCCGTTGAAGCCCTGGTGCGTGATCAATGCCTCGGCGGCGTCGGCGATGCGTTCGGCGGCGGGGCTAAACGGGGTGTAGTCGCGTAAGGTGGCTGGACCCTACCCTCACATTTTTGCAGCAATTGTCGTTCTGCACCCTCGGTGAGCCGGTGGGTGGGGCCGTGACTGCCCCGCTCACCGGTTGCCTAATCAGGCTCTCAAGCGCTCAACCAGGGCTTGAGCCAGGGGGACGGCCGACCACATTGGCTTCCCGGTTGGCTTTGGGCACATACTTGGCGCCACTGCCATTGGACTCGTCTTCCAGCGAGAACAGCAAGGGATGCAGCAGCTCAATCTCGCTGTCTTCGGCGTTTTTGAAGCCAGTCAAGTTCACGCCCTTAACCAAAATCGACGTCTTTCAATGGATTTCAACTCCGAGGGCGTGCGGGTGGGCGTTGCAAAGCGAGGTTAAGGAGGAGCCGAGGCGCCAGCCGAGGCGGGGGACACGAGCGGCGCAGTGCCCACCCGTGCGCCCTTGCTCGATACGCCCTGAACGATGCTGCGGCTGATCATGCGCCGCATCGCCGCGAGGGCGCGGCTCCCACAGACTGCGCCTAAACACTGCTCCCACAGACTCACCGAGCCTCTACGGTGAGAGCCTGGCTCCCACAGACTACGCCTAAACACTGCTCCCACCGGCTCACCCCGCATCTGAGCATAGGGCGGGGCGCTGCCATCACCCGAGGGCGTGCGGGTGGGCGCTGCGAAGCGAGGTTAAGGAGGAGCCGAGGCGCCAGCCGAGGCGGGGGACACGAGCGGCGCAGTGCCCACCCGTGCGCCCTTGCTCGATACGCCCTGAACGATGCTGCGGCTGATCATGCGCCG
>CANHGF010000062.1 GCA_947460065.1 Comamonadaceae bacterium | reverse complement strand
TCCAAGTGAGCATTACCGGTACCCTCATCATCCAGATCATTGTTTTTCTGATTCTGGTGTGGTTCACGATGAAGTTTGTCTGGCCGCCGATCACCACGGCATTGGACGAGCGGGCGCGCAAAATCGCCGACGGCCTAGCCGCTGCCGATAAGGCCAAGGCCGATCTGTCTGCGGCCAATCAGCGCGTTGAGCAGGAGTTGTCCAAGTCGCGCAACGAGGCTGCAGTGCGTCTGGCCGAGGCCGAGCGCCGCGCCCAGGGCATGATCGAGGAGGCCAAGGCCAAAGCGGCCGAAGAGGCTTCCAAAATCATCGCCGCAGCTCGGGCCGAAGCCGACCAACAGTCGGTCAAGGCGCGTCAGGTGCTGCGCGAAGAAGTTGCAGCGCTGGCGGTCAAGGGCGCCGAGCAGATTCTGCGCCGTGAGGTCACAGCCAGCGTGCATGCCGATCTGCTGTCCCGTTTGAAAGCCGAGCTCTGAGCCATGGCTGAACTTGCCACCATCGCTCGGCCTTATGCCGAGGCTCTGTTCAAGAGCAGTTCGGCCGACTTGCAAGCCAGTCTGGCTTGGCTCGAAGAAGTCGCCGCGATTGCGGCCGACCCCCAGCTGCAGCAGCTGGCAGCCGACCCCAAGGTGTCGGCCGGGCAGACCTACGATGTCATTACCGGGGTGTGCAAGTCGGCGCTGCCGGACATGGCGCGTAACTTCCTGCGCACTGTCATTGACAACGGAAGACTGCCCGCTCTTGCCGAGGTGGCGCGTCAGTTCCGCATTTTGGTCAATGCCCGCACCGGCACCTCCGATGCGGTGGTCTATAGCCCATTTCCCATCGAAGGTCAGGCCCTGGCCGACCTGGCGGTGACGCTGGAAAAGCGCTTTGGTCGCAAGCTCGACCTGAGCGTTCAGTCGCAGCCCGAGCTGATCGGTGGCATACGCGTTGTGGTGGGTGACGAGGTTCTGGACACCTCGGTCAAAGCCCGTTTGGAACAAATGAAAGTGGCGCTCATCGCCTAGTCGGGGCGAGGGTCACCAACCAACTTGAAAGAAGGAAAGAGTCATGCAACTCAATCCCGCAGAAATCTCTGAGCTGATCAAAAGCCGCATCGAGGGTCTGGGCGCCAGCGCCGACATCCGCAACCAGGGCACCGTGGTTTCGGTGGCCGACGGCATCGTGCGCATCCACGGCCTGTCCGATGTGATGCAGGGCGAGATGCTTGAGTTCCCCGCCACCAAGGACGGCGTGGCCACTTATGGCCTGGCGCTCAACCTCGAGCGCGACTCCGTCGGCTCGGTGATCTTGGGCGAATACGAGCACATCGCCGAGGGCGATACCGTCAAGTGCACGGGTCGCATTTTGGAAGTGCCGGTCGGCCCCGAGCTGATTGGCCGCGTGGTCAACGCGCTGGGTCAGCCGATTGACGGCAAGGGTCCGATCAACGCCAAGATGACCGACGTGATCGAGAAGGTCGCCCCGGGCGTGATCGCGCGTAAATCGGTGGACCAGCCTATGCAGACCGGCCTGAAGTCGATTGACTCCATGGTGCCGATCGGCCGTGGCCAGCGCGAGCTGATCATCGGTGACCGTCAGACCGGCAAGACCGCCGTGGCCATTGACGCGATCATCAACCAAAAAGGTCAGAACATGACCTGCGTTTATGTCGCGATCGGCCAGAAGGCCTCGTCGATCAAGAACGTGGTGCGCGCCCTCGAGCAGGCCGGCGCCATGGACTACACCATCGTGGTCGCCGCCTCGGCCTCCGAGTCGGCCGCCATGCAGTATGTGTCGGCCTACTCCGGTTGCACCATGGGCGAGTACTTCCGTGACCGCGGCCAGGACGCACTGATCGTTTATGACGATCTGTCCAATCAGGCTGTGGCTTATCGCCAAGGCTCCTTGCTTCTGCGCCGCCCTCCGGGCCGCGAAGCCTACCCTGGCGACGTGTTTTATCTCCACAGCCGTCTGCTCGAGCGTGCCGCTCGCGTTAATGCCGACTATGTCGAGGCTTTCACCAAGGGTGAGGTCAAAGGCAAGACGGGTTCGCTGACTGCGCTTCCGGTGATTGAAACCCAGGCTGGCGACGTGTCTGCCTTCGTTCCGACCAATGTGATCTCCATCACCGACGGCCAGATCTTCTTGGAAACCAGCTTGTTCAACGCAGGTATCCGCCCTGCTATTAACGCCGGTATTTCGGTCTCCCGCGTCGGCGGTGCCGCGCAGACCAAGCTGATCAAGGGCCTGTCCGGCGGTATCCGTACCGACCTGGCGCAGTACCGTGAGCTGGCCGCTTTTGCCCAGTTCGCCTCTGACTTGGACGAGGCGACCCGCAAGCAGCTCGACCGCGGCGCCCGCGTGACCGAGTTGCTCAAGCAGCCGCAGTACAGCCCGCTGCCCATCAGCCTGATGGGTGCCACTTTGTTCGCGGTGAACAAGGGCTTTATGGACGATGTCGAGGTCAAGAAATTGTTGGCCTTTGAATCGGGCCTGCACAGCTATCTCAAGGACAAGCACGGCGCCCTGCTGGCCAAGCTCGAGTCGAGCAAAGCCATGGACAAGGACGCCGAGGCTGAAATGAGTGCTGCCATCGTCGAGTTCAAGAAGTCCTTCGCCTGAAGTCTTCGAGCCTTAGAACCCTTTAGGAACTCATATGGCAGCAGGCAAGGAAATCCGCGGCAAGATCAAATCGGTGGAAAACACCAAGAAGATCACCAAGGCCATGGAGATGGTGGCCGCCTCCAAGATGCGCAAAGCGCAGGAACGGATGCGTGCCGCTCGCCCCTACAGCGACAAGGTCCGCAACATCGCGGCCAACCTGGGCCAGGCCAACCCCGAATACACCCATCCGTTCATGCAGAGCAACGACGCCAAGGCCGCTGGCTTTATCGTCGTCTCCACCGACAAGGGCTTGTGCGGTGGCCTCAATACCAATGTGCTGCGCGCCCTCACCGGCAAGCTGCGCGAGGTGCAGGCTGCCGGTCAATCGGTGCAGGCGGTGGCCATTGGCACCAAAGGCCTGGGCTTTCTGAACCGCATTGGCGCACCCGTGGTCTCGCATGTCACCCAGCTGGGTGACAAGCCTCACCTGGAAAAGCTGATCGGGCCGGTCAAGGTGCTGCTCGATGCTTATTCGCAGGGCAAGGTCAACGCGGTGTATCTGTGCTACACCAAGTTCATCAACACCATGCGTCAAGAGCCAGTGGTGGAGAAGCTGCTCCCGCTGGCCAAGCTCGAGGCCGACAAGGGCCACCCCGGCTGGGACTACATCTATGAACCCGATGCGCAGTCGGTCATTGACGACCTCCTGGTTCGCTATGTCGAGGCGCTGGTTTATCAGGCCGTGGCTGAGAACATGGCCTCTGAACAGTCGGCTCGTATGGTGGCCATGAAATCGGCCACCGACAACGCCGGTAATGTGATTTCAGAGCTCAAGCTGATCTACAACAAAACGCGCCAGGCAGCGATCACGAAAGAGCTTTCGGAGATCGTGGCCGGTGCTGCCGCCGTCTGACCTCAGGCTGGCGGGCAACGAGTATTCAAGAAACGGAAAAAGGATTCAATCATGGCTCACGCTCAAGGCAAGATTGTTCAGTGCATCGGCGCTGTGGTGGACGTGGAGTTCGCGCGCAACCAGATGCCCAGCGTCTATGACGCACTCAAGATGGAAGGCTCGGCCCTGACGCTCGAGGTGCAGCAGCAACTCGGTGACGGCGTGGTGCGCACGATTGCCCTGGGCTCGTCGGACGGCCTGCGCCGTGGCAACATGGTCTACAACACCAACGCGCCTATCACCGTGCCGGTCGGCAAGGCCACGCTCGGCCGCATCATGGACGTGCTGGGCAACCCGATCGACGAGCGCGGCCCGGTCGACCAGACGCTGACCGCATCGATCCACCGCAAGGCCCCGGCCTACGACGAACTGTCGCCCTCCACCGAGCTGCTGGAAACCGGCATCAAGGTGATCGACTTGGTCTGCCCGTTTGCCAAAGGCGGCAAGGTCGGCTTGTTCGGCGGCGCCGGTGTGGGCAAGACCGTGAACATGATGGAGCTCATCAACAACATCGCCAAGGCACACAGCGGTCTGTCGGTGTTTGCGGGCGTGGGCGAGCGCACCCGCGAGGGCAACGACTTCTATCACGAGATGGCTGACTCCGGTGTGGTCAAGCTCGACAACCTGCCCGAATCTAAAGTGGCGATGGTCTACGGCCAGATGAACGAGCCCCCGGGTAACCGTCTGCGCGTGGCTTTGACCGGCCTGACGATTGCCGAGTCCTTCCGTGACGAAGGCCGCGATGTGTTGTTCTTCGTGGACAACATCTACCGCTACACCCTGGCCGGTACCGAAGTGTCGGCGCTGCTTGGCCGTATGCCTTCTGCGGTGGGCTACCAGCCGACCCTGGCTGAAGAAATGGGCCGTCTGCAAGAGCGCATCACTTCGACCAAAGTCGGCTCGATCACCTCGATTCAAGCGGTGTACGTGCCAGCTGACGACTTGACCGACCCCTCGCCTGCCACCACCTTTGCCCACCTGGACTCCACCGTGGTGCTTTCGCGTGACATCGCCGCGCTGGGTATTTACCCCGCTGTGGACCCCCTGGATTCGACCAGCCGCCAGCTGGACCCCCACGTGGTCGGCGAAGACCACTACGCCACCGCCCGCGCTGTGCAGGGTACGCTGCAGCGCTACAAAGAGTTGCGTGACATCATCGCCATTCTCGGCATGGACGAGCTGGCACCCGATGACAAGCTGGCCGTGGCCCGTGCTCGCAAGATCCAGCGTTTCCTCTCGCAGCCTTTCCATGTGGCCGAGGTCTTCACCGGCTCGCCGGGCAAGTATGTGCCGCTGGCTGAAACCATCCGTGGTTTCAAGATGATCGTCGCCGGCGAATGTGACCACCTGCCCGAGCAGGCCTTCTACATGGTTGGCACCATCGACGAAGCCTTCGAAAAAGCCAAGAAAGTCTAAGGAACGCTCATGAGCACCATCCTCGTGGATGTGGTCAGCGCAGAAGAGTCCATCTTCTCCGGCGAAGCGCGCTTTGTGGCCTTGCCCGGCGAAGCCGGCGAGCTGGGCATTTACCCGCGTCACACGCCCCTGATCACGCGCATCCGCCCTGGGGCGGTGCGCATTGAAAAGGCCGACGGCTCGGAAGAGTTCGTCTTTGTGGCCGGCGGCGTGCTTGAGGTTCAGCCCGATCACGTCACCGTGCTCAGCGACACCGCGATCCGCGGCAAGGACCTCGACGAGGCCAAGGCCAGTGAGGCGCGCAAGGCCGCTGAAGAAGCGGTCAAGAACGCCAAGAGCGACATCGACCTGGCCAAGGCGCAGTCGGAATTGGCGGTCATGGCAGCGCAGATCGCGGCCCTGCGCAAATACCGTCAAAAGCGCTGAACGGCTGCGGTCAACTCTGCAAAAAAACCGGCTCCAAGCCGGTTTTTTTGTGCCTGTGGCTACCTGATGATCACCGTACCTGCGGCGCGTCCGGCAGCTCATTGCCAGCGCTGTCGGAAGGCAGATTGAGCGTGCTGATCAACTGGTGACAGCGCGCCATCGCTGTCGCCAGCGCCTTTTCCTTCAAGCCTGCGCGCAGATCCTGGGCCAGAGCCTGTGCAAGCGCCTCCCACTGCGTCGATGCAATGCCTCCAAGCCCCCGATCGGCCACGATTTCTACCGCTTTTTCACCCAGCAGCACATAGATCAGCACGCCGGTGTTGGCTTCCGTATCCCAGACGCCCAGCTCGCCAAAAAGCCCAATGGCGCGCCTTCGCACCAGCGCATTGAAGTCGGCCGAACCACCGTGCAGCAGATCACGCAGCGGCAGGGCGGCCTCCACACACAGACGAATTTCAGCGCTGCTATCGGCCTCAGCTTGCGTGATCTGCTGGCGCAGCTGCTCCGCCCAGCCCCGACCCAGCATGCGCTCGACATCGCCTGCATCAAGCCAGATTGCGCGGAGCATGCAGCTTATTGTTTGCCGCAGCGGCATTGCGAATTTCTTCACGGCTTGCCTTTCACCACCGGCCGGAGGCACCGCCGCCGCCGAAGTCACCGCCGCCACCGCTCCGAAAGCCACCGTTAGAGCCGGAAGACCAGCCGCCGCCCCAGCCTCCCGGGCCACCGTTGCCGCGTCCACTGCCCGAATGGCGCTGCCAGTTCAGCACGGTACTGGCCAGTCCATAAACCGCAGCGATCAGACCCACCGCGACGGCCAGCAGCACGCTGGCACTGATCAGCCAGGCCAGCAGACCCATACCGATGCCGGTCAGCAGTGATCCGCCCTTGCGGCCCAGTAGGGCTGAAGCTATTCGGGCAAGGATAGGCACCGCGAAGAAAAAAACCACCAGCGCACCCGTCCAGTCGGTGCCCGGTTCGCTGCGCTGGGGCTCAGGAAGCTTCTCGCCAGTGACTAGAGCCATCAGTGCGGTCAGGCCGGCGTCGATGCCGCCAAAGTAGTCGCCCTCGCGAAAGCGCGGCGTGATGCTGCGATCAATCACCTGGCGGGCTGCCAGGTCAGGAATGGCGCCCTCCAGAGTCTTGGCAGTCGCAACGCGCAGCGTGCGGTCGTTCTTGGCGATGATCAGCAGCAAGCCGTCGCCGACCTCCTTGCGTCCGATCTTCCACAGATCTCCCACCCTTTGGGTGTAGTCGGTGATGTCTTCGGGCGCGGTGGTCGGCACCATCAGCACCACGATCTGCGTGCCCTTGGCTTGTTCGAAGGCCTGCAAACGAGCCTCCAGAGTATGCGTCTGGTCCGCCCCCAAAGTACCGGTGAGGTCCATCACCCGGGCGCTCAGGGCCGGGATAGGCTGCGGACTTTGCGCCAAGGAGGCCAAAGGGCTGCACAGCAGCAGCGCGCCCAACAGCCATTGCAGGCCCAGTGCTCGGAACAGTACCCGGAACAGTGCCCGGACCAGATCCATTCTGTAGCAGGCCCTCACAGCCAGGTGCTCATTTCTTCTGGAAGTCGACCGCCGGCGGCTGGCTGATCTGCGCTTCGTTGGCCACACTCAGGTTGGGCTTGACAGCGTAATTCAGGGCCATGGCCGTCAAGTTACTCGGGAAGCTGCGCGCCAACACGTTGTACTGCTGCACCGCCTGGATATAGCGGTTGCGCGCCACAGCAATTCGGTTTTCCGTGCCCTCGAGTTGCACCCGCAGGTCCTGAAAACCCTGGTTGGACTTGAGGTTGGGATAGTTTTCACTGACGGCCAACAGCCGCGACAAGGCTGAGCCCAGACCGGCCTGCGCCTGCTGGAACTGTTGCAGTGCCTGTGGGTCCTTGAGCGTCTCGGGCGTGACCTGTATAGAAGTGGCTTTGGCGCGCGCCTCCACCACGCGCAGCAGCGTTTCCTGCTCGAAGTTCGCCTCACCCTTGACCGTGGCCACCAGATTGGGCACCAGATCGGCCCGCCGCTGGTACTGGTTGAGCACCTCGGACCAGGCCGACTTGGTCTGCTCGTCGAGCTTTTGAAAATCGTTGTAACCACAGCCGCTGAGCAGCAGGGTCAGTGCGGCGGCAAGAATAAGATGGACAAGGCGCATGAAAAAAGCTCCAGGCAAGGCTCAGGCCTGCAAGTCAGCGACACTAACATATCCGCCGGCACACAGTGAGGGAGCAAGCGGGGCTACCCTTGCCAGACCATTCCGACAGCTTGCAAGCCCACGCCGCTCATTTTTATCCAGCCATGCCCAAGCACAAGCTTCCTCCGCCAGACACCAGCAGCGCCGATGAGATTGAGGCGGCCTTCTACGAAGCACTGCAAACCGGGGACATCGATAAGCTCATGGCCTGCTGGGCCGACGAAGACGAGATCGTTTGTGTGCATCCCGGCGGTCCCCGGCTGGTCGGGGCTAGCTTGATCCGGGCCAGCTTCGAAGCCATGTTCGCCAACGGCACGATACAGGCCAGGCCTGAGCGCATACATCGGCTGCAGACCCTGGGGGCCTGCATGCACAGCCTGGTCGAGCGCCTGGACATTCTCACGCCCGAGGGCCCGGCCCAGGCCTTTGTCGTGGCCACCAATGTGTACCACCACACGCCGCAAGGCTGGCGCATGGTGGTACACCATGCCAGTCCCGGTAGCGCGGCTGATGGGCAGACCATGGCTGCGCCCTCGACCGTGCTGCACTGAAGCCTATGGTCTACCGCGCTCCCTGGTGGCTGCCCGGTGGTCATCTGCAAACCGTGTGGGCGGCGCTGCGCGCCAGGCGTGTTGATCTCTCAGCGCCGCGTTTTAGGCGTGAGCGCTGGAGCACGCCCGATGGCGACTTTGTCGATATCGATTGGCTCGCGGATGCTGCGGCCGATGCGCCCTCTATCGACCAGGCACAGCGGCCATTGCTGGTGCTGTTTCACGGACTGGAAGGCTCTTCGCAAAGCCAGTATGCCCAGGCCATGGCCTGCGTGGCGCGCGCACGCGGCTGGCGCTATGCGGTGGCGCATTTTCGGGGCTGCTCGGGCGAGCTGAACCTGGCCCCAAGGGCCTATCACTCGGGCGATCATGTGGAGATTGGGTGGTTCCTGGAGCGCTTCAAGGCCGCGCACCCCGGCCCGCTGCTGGCGGTGGGCGTCTCGCTCGGGGGCAATGCCCTGCTGCGTTGGGCGGGTGAGCATGGCCAGCAGGCCGCCGCCTGGGTGCGGGCGGTGGCTGCGGTATGTTCGCCCCTGGATCTGATGGCCGGTGGTCTGGCCATCGGCCGGGGGCTCAACCGCTATCTTTACACGCCGATGTTTCTCAAGACCATGATCCCCAAGGCGCTGGCCAAGTGGGATCAGCATCCGGGCCTGTTCGATCGCCAGGCCCTGCTGCGGGTGCGAGATTTGTACGCCTTCGACAATCTGTTTACCGCGCCCCTGCATGGCTTTGTCGATACGCCCGACTACTGGCGCAGGGCCTCGGCCTTGCCGGTACTCAGGAACATCGCGGTGCCGGCCCTCGCGCTCAATGCCCTCAATGACCCCTTTGTGCCGGCGCCAAGCCTGCCCCGGTCCGAGCAAGTCAGCGCAAGCGTCACCTTGTGGCAGCCCTTGCAGGGCGGCCATGTTGGCTTTCCAGCAGTCGATGGCCGCTGGGCAGGCACCCATGTGCTGGCCATGCCGCAGGCCGTGGCCGATTTCCTGGCACTCTCCCTTTGAGGGCGGCACCGCGTCACAATCACAGGCAACTCGAGACTGCACCGCATGGATGACATCGTCAAAGCCGCCTTGGCTAAATGGCCCAAGGTCCCCGCCTGCTACGGCTGGCTGGGCCTGGACGCACGCGGGCAGTGGTTCATGCGCGACGACCGCACGCAAGCCGCTGGGCCCTTTGCAGGCAGCGGCAGCACCGCGACAAGCAAGGGCTCGCACCTTAAGCATGAGAAGCTGATCGACTTCATTGCTCGAAATTACGAAGCTGATGAGGCCGGCTGCTGGTTTTTTCAAAATGGACCGCAGCGGGTTTATGTCGAACTGGAAGCGACCCCCTTGATCTGGCGGGTGCATAACGATTTTTCGGTGCTCGCCCATACCGGTCTGAGCGCTTCGGTGCAGTCCTGCTGGCTTGACGAGTTGGGCCGCCTATACCTGCAGACCGAACTGGGCTTTGGCCTGGTCCACACGCAAGACATGGTGCTGGCTGCAGACGCCGTCGAGCAAGGGCTGTGGGTGCCCGGTGAGATGAAGGTAAGCGATTTGCCGCAGCAGTTTGCTTATGTGCGCAGCCCAGCCTTGCACTGCAAGCAGATGCGCTGAGATGGCCTGAAATCAAAACGCCCCGCAGCGGGCCGGCACTGACATAATTCTGTAACACAGTCTAAGGTCTGGTTTTTTATCGAGAGCAGGTTCTTTGTTTGTGGCAATCTCTGCTTTTGACATGACACGACCTGCTTATGCCTGAGACTACTGACTGCACGCCCACGCAGTGGCCTGGGTGGGTCTGTCGAAGC
>CANHGF010000061.1 GCA_947460065.1 Comamonadaceae bacterium | reverse complement strand
GGGCTGCTGCCTCGGACAGATCGTGGGTGATGAAGACCACCGTCTTGCCAGCACTGGCCACCGTTTTGGCCAGGTCCTGCTGCAGGATCATCTTGGTCTGCGCATCGAGCGCTGAAAACGGCTCGTCCATCAGCAGCACCAGCGGGTCGACCGCCAGCGTGCGCGCCATGGCCGCCCGCTGGCGCATACCGCCCGAGAGCTGGTTGGGGTAGTGCTTGTCAAAGCCTTGCAAATGGCACTGCTGCAGCAGGCGCTGGGAAACCGCATGGCGCTCGGCCGCTGCCACGCCACGCAACTCCAAGCCGAACTCAATGTTCTCGGCGATCGTGCGCCAAGGCATGAGCAGGTCTTTCTGCAACATGAAGGCCACATGCTTGTTGGGGCCGGTGACCGGCTCGCCTCCGACCTTCACCACACCGGCCGACGGCCGCGACAGGCCAGCGCCCATATTGAGCAAAGTGCTCTTGCCACAGCCCGAAGGACCGATGATGGACACCACCTCGCCGCGCGCGATGCGGAAATGAATGTCACGCACCGCCAATACCTCGGCCGAGCGCCCACGCGCAGCAAAGCGCTTGTCTACGCCGATGAATTCAATCGCGGCTGCTTCGTTCACAAGGGAGGCGGAGTTTTGATTCATCTATGAATCATTGATTCATTAAAGAGACGATCATAAGCCCGCCTACACAGCGGGCACAAGCGCGGGTAAACCCGAAAAACGCAGCAGGACGAGCAAAAAAGGCCTCAGCCCGGGCTCTGCCGAGCGGCTGTCTGACAGACGCAGCTGAGGCACCGGCCTAGGCTGTGGAGCCCAATTGCCTTGCGCCTTGGCCCACAGCCTTTGCGCTCACCCTGCCATGGCCTTAGTCACCAGCAAGTCCTCTGCCCCTGCCCATATCCTCGTTGTCGGTGGCGCCGGCTACATCGGCTCGCACATGCTCAAGCGCCTGGCCCAGGCCGGCTGCCAGCTCACCACCCTCGACGACCTCTCGGGCGGCCATGCCGATGCCGTGCGCTGGGGCGCGCTGGTCGAAGGCCATCTGGGCGATGCGGCGCTGCTCGAGCGCCTTTTTTCGCGCCACCGCTTCAGCGCGGTGATGCACTTTGCCTCCTTTATTGAAGTCGGCGCATCGGTGAGCCAGCCCCTGCTCTACTACCAGAACAACCTGGCCCACACGCTCACGCTGCTGCAGGCCATGCAGGCCCATGATGTCAGGCGCTTGGTGTTCTCATCGACCGCCGCCACCTTCGGCCAGCCGCAGTACAGCCCCATTGATGAAAAGCATCCGCAGCAGCCCATCAACCCCTACGGTCGCAGCAAGTGGATGGTCGAACAGGTGCTGACCGATTGCGACAAGGCCTACGGTCTGCGCTCCGTCTGCCTGCGCTACTTCAACGCGGCCGGCGCTGACCCCGAAGGCGAACTGGGCGAGCGCCATCAGCCCGAGACGCACTTGATTCCGCTGGTGCTCCAGGCGGCCAGCGGCCGGCGCTCTCACATCACGGTGCATGGCCAGGACTACGACACCCCCGACGGCACCTGCATCCGCGACTATGTCCATGTGAGCGATCTGTGCGAGGGACACTGGCTGGCCCTGCAAAGCCTGCTGGCCGGTGGCCCCTCGCAGGTCTACAACCTCGGCCACGGACAGGGCTACTCGGTCAGCCAGGTGATCGCTGCTGCCGAGCGCATCACAGGCCGCCGCGTGCCTGTCGTTCACGGCCCGCGCCGCGCGGGCGATCCAGCCCGGCTGGTGGCCGACGCCCGCCTGGCCCGCCAACAACTGGGCTGGCATCCCCGCCTGAGTGATCTGCACACCATCATGAGCCATGCCTGGCAATGGGAGCAATCGCTCAGCGCCAAGCTGACCCAGCCGCCCCGAGCCTGTGTTGAGCGTTTTGATGGTGCCGCCCTCGGCGCGATGGTTCAGTCTTTGCCATCTGCATTGATCCCCTCTCCCTCTGGGAGAGGGATAGGGTGAGGGCAGCGGCTGTCCGCAGCGCAGCTGCATCATCATGAAGGCCCATGCCCTCACCCCCGCCCTCTCCCACAGGGAGAGGGAGCAAGAAGGCCGCATCGCCGCGAGGGCGCGGCTCCCACATCACAACCCCGGCTCGGCCCAAATTGTGTAGGAGCGCCGCCCTCGGCGCGATGAGCCTTTGATCAAGCACCGTGCTTGTCCCAGCGCCCCATCGCCGCGAGGGCGCGGCTCCCACAAACGCCAGACGCGCCTCGAACTTTTGAGGAACCCGGCGTCGTCCTACAGCCGCATGTCAGCCGGTGCGCCAGCGGTGCGTCGGCGCCAGCCGCAAGTGCTTGACAGGGGCATTGAGCACAGCGAGCAGACTGTCCAGAATCAGGTCATCGCTACTTACCGCTTGATCGACCACCTCATGATGCAGGGCAACAGCACGGCCTTGGCAGCACGTCGCCGCCACTCTCTACAGTCCCGGCAGAACCAGCCCGCACAGCGCCGCCCCGCACGCATCGTCTTTGTCGTGATGTCGGCGGTGGCCAAGGCCGCCACCGTCGATCAGCTGGCGCGGTCCTTGAGGCCCCATCCGGTGCTGGTACACCATGACTTCAGCCAGCAGTCCCCGTTTGAACTACAGACGCCGCAGATCCGGTTTGTGCCAGATCCCGTGCGCACGGGTTGGGCTCAGTTCGGCTTTGTCGATGCCATCTTTCACAGCCTCGAACATGCGCTCGAACAGATGGACTTCGATTACCTGCAACTGCTCAGCCCCACCTGCCTGCCGATCAAGCCATTGGCCGACTTCGAGCGCCACATCAACGGCACCCACGAAGCGCACTTTGACGCGATCGATCTGAGCCGCGACACAGATGCCCGACTGTCGGTGGGCTACCGGGCCTTCACCACCGAAGGCAGCCTGAGCCACCGCATCGCACGGCGTCTGGTCAACATCTACTACGGCGACAGCGCCGGTCGGCGCGATGAGGCCGGCGTCTGGCTGCGCACCGGACGCTCCAACTCGGCCTGGGCCGCACTGGCCGGCTGGCCCCTGCATGCGCTGGCGGGCAGCGCACAAACGGGCCGCTTAGCGGGCCAGCGCTTGCCTCTGCACTACGGCAGCGTGTGGTTTGGCGCGCGCCGCCACATCATTGAAGGCATGGTGCGCGCCTACAGGCAGCCCGGCCTGCGCGAGCGCTTTGCGCGCATGCACATTGCCGAAGAATTTTTGATACCCAGCCTGCTGATGCACCTGCGGCCCAGGCGTGCGGCGATGAACCATCTGATCGCCCGCTTCGACGGCGCTCACCCGGGGGTGTGGGACAGCGATCAGATCCTGAGCCTGGGCCGCTCGCCCGCTTGGTTCGCCCGCAAATTCCCGGATGACCCGCAAGCGCCCGTGCGCCAACTGGTGATCGAGCAATTGGTCGGTGAGCCCAGCGCAACCCTGCGCTCGGTGGCCTGAGTCCACGCATGCGAGACCCCACCCACGAGGCCCCGGCTGTCCAAGCAAGCCCAGCACCCTTGACCCCGACACCCGAGTTCCAACAAAAACCCATCGAAGGATTAGACATGCAAGTGGTCATTTTGGCCGGCGGCCTGGGCACACGCATCAGCGAGGAAAGCAGCGTGCGCCCCAAACCCATGGTGGAGATCGGCGGGCGGCCGATCTTGTGGCACATCATGAAGAGCTATCTGGCTCATGGCCTGCATGACTTCGTGATCTGCTGTGGCTACAAGGGTCATGTCATCAAGCAGTTCTTCCGCGACTATGACCTCGACGGCGCCGATGTGCGCTTTGACATGCGCGAAGGCCAGACCACCGTGCTGCGCGCGCGCAGCGAGCCCTGGCGGGTGACCCTGGTCGAGACCGGTCTAGAGACCATGACCGGCGGTCGCCTCAAACGGGCCGCCCCCTACCTGAGCGACCAAACCTTTTGCTGCACCTATGGCGACGGGGTCAGCGATGTGAACATTGGCGCACTGATCGATTTTCATCGCACGCAGGGCACGCTGGCCACGGTGACCGCAGTGCAACCGCCCGGGCGCTTTGGCGCCTTCACACTGTCCGCACAAAGCCCGCGGGTGCCCAGCTTCAAGGAAAAGCCCCATGGCGATGGCGCCTGGATCAACGGCGGCTTTTTTGTGCTCGAGCCCGAGGCGATCGACTTGATCGACGGTGACGACACCATCTGGGAGCGCGAACCCATGGAGCAACTGGCCGAGCGGGGGCAGCTGGCCGCATTTCGCCATGAAGGCTTTTGGCAGCCCATGGACACCCTGCGCGACAAGCAGTCGCTAGAAGCACTGTGGAGCTCTGGCCGCGCGCCCTGGCGCAGCTGGTAAGCCCACCGCGACCACCGACCAGCCCACCGCCATACCCCTAAGGAGAAACCATGCTCATCCAAACCACTTCGCTGCCCGGCGCAGTCCTGATCGAAGCCGAGGCGCGGGCCGACGAGCGCGGCAGCTTCGCCCGCGTCTACTGCGAGCGCGAGTTCGCCGCCAGCGGTCTGCCCAGCCGCATGGTGCAGACCAACCGCTCCATCACCCGCCGCGCCGGCACCCTGCGCGGTATGCACTACCAGCTGGCGCCCCATGGCGAAGACAAGCTGGTGCGCTGCGAGCAAGGCGCGATCTGGGACGCCATCATCGACCTGCGACCGGATTCACCCACCTACTGCCAGTGGCTGGGGGTGGAGCTGAGCGCAGCCAATGGTCGCATGCTGCTGGTGCCGCGTGGCTTTGCCCATGGCTTTGTCACCCTCACCGACGAGGTGGCGGTGAGTTACCAAGTCTCAAACTTTTATGCCCCCGGGGCCGAACGTGGCGTGCGCTATGACGACGAGGCCTTCGGCATAGCCTGGCCGGTGCCGATACGCCAACTCTCGGCCAAAGACGCGGCCTGGCCGGCCCACGATAAGGCAGGGGCCACACATGCAGAGGTGAGCGCATGATCCTTGTTGACAACGCACTGGCCCAACGCGCCGAGCAGGGCAAACCCATACGCATCGGCCTGGTCGGGGCCGGCTTCATGGCCAAGGGCATCGCGCTGCAAGTGGCGCTGTCGGTGCCCGGCATGCGGGTGGCCGCTATCGCCAACAGACATCTGCAGTCGGCCCGCCAGGCCTACGAGCAGGCCGGCATCACCGGCGTGGTTCATGCGGACAGCCCGGCCGCGCTTGAACGGGCGATCTCCGAGGGGCGGCCGGCGGTGACCGAAGATGCACTGGCGCTTTGCAGCGCCGGCGGCATAGATGCCATCGTCGAGGTCACCGGCACCATCGAATATGCAGCCCATGTGACGATGCGAGCCATCGCCCACGGCAAGCATGTGGTGCTGATGAACGCCGAGCTCGACGGCACCCTGGGGCCCATCCTCAAGACCTATGCCGACCGCGCTGGGGTGATTCTGACCAGCGCCGACGGCGACCAGCCCGGCGTGATGATGAACCTCTACCGCTTCGTCAAAGGCATAGGCGTCAAACCGGTGCTGTGCGGCAACATCAAGGGCCTGCACGACCCCTATCGCACGCCCCATACCCAGGCCAGCTTTGCGGCGCAGTGGGGCCAAAACCCGCACATGGTGACCTCGTTCGCCGACGGCACCAAGATCTCTTTTGAAAACGCCATCGTCGCCAACGGCACCGGCATGCGGGTGGCGCGCCGGGGTATGCATGGCCCGACGGTGCCGGCGGGCACCCCCATCCAGGACGTGGGCAAGCTCTACCCGCTACGCGATCTGCTCGAAGGCCCGGGCATCGTCGACTATGTGGTCGGTGCGATGCCGGGCCCAGGCGTGTATGTGCTGGGCACCCACGACCACCCCCAGCAGCGCCACTACCTGCACCTTTACAAGCTGGGCGAGGGCCCGCTGTATTGCTTCTACACCCCCTACCACCTGTGCCACTTCGAGGTGCCCAACACGGTGGCGCGGGCGGTGCTGTTTCACGACGCCACCTTGACGCCCATCGATGCGCCCCGGGTCGAGGTGCTGGCCACCGCCAAACGCGACCTGCAACTGGGCGAGACGCTCGACGGTCTGGGCGGCTTTGCCACCTATGGACTGGCCGAAAACGCGCCGCTGGCCCGCAGCGAACACCTGCTGCCCATAGGCCTGGCCGAAGGCTGCCGCATGCGCAGGCCGCTGGCCCAGGACGCGGTGCTGCACTTTGACGACGTCGAACTGCCCGCAGGACGACTGTGCGACCGGCTCTGGCAGGAGCAGATGCAACGATTTTTTCCACAACACATCACCACCACTGAGGACAAACACCATGAAATTGCTGGTCACCGGATCTGAAGGCTATATCGGCTGCCTGCTCACGCCCTATCTGCGCGCCCGTGGCCATGATGTCACCGGGCTCGATACCGGCTACTACCGCGACGGCTGGCTTTTTAACGACAACACCCTGGTGCCACAGGTGCCAGAGACCATCAACAAGGACATACGCCGCGTCGATGTGGCCGACCTGCGCGGCTACGACGCGGTCGTCCACCTGGCCGAGCTGTCCAACGACCCGCTGTGCGAGAACTCGCCCGAACTGACCTTCGAGATCAACCACCGCGGCTCGGTGCACCTGGCGGCCATGGCCAAGGCCGCCGGCGTACAACGCTTTGTTTACATGTCCTCGTGCAGCGTCTACGGCATAGGCCAGGGCAGCACGCCGGTCGACGAAACCTCGCCCACCCACCCCCAAACCGCTTATGCCCAATGCAAGTTGATGGTCGAGCATGACGTGGCGGCCCTGGCCTCCAGCCAGTTCTCGCCCACCTTCATGCGCAACGCCACCGCCTACGGGGCCTCGCCGCGCATGCGCTTTGACATCGTGCTCAACAACCTGTGCGGCCTGGCCGCCACCACCGGCAAGATCGTGATGACCAGCGACGGCACCCCATGGCGCCCGCTGGTGCATGTGCTCGACATCAGCGAGGCGATTGCCTGCGCGCTGGAAGCACCGAAGACGGCCATCCACAACGAGATCTTCAACGTCGGCCATGACGCCGACAACCACCAGGTGCGCGATATTGCCCGCATCGTGGCCAGCGTCTACCCGGGCTGCGAGCTGCAACTGGGTCAGGCCAGCTCCGATAACCGCAGCTACCGGGTTAACTTTGCCAAGATCCACCGCCAGCTGCCTGGCTTCGAATGCCACTGGAATGCCCGCCAGGGCGCGCAGCAGCTGCACGATGCCTTTGCCCGCATTGGCCTGGACGCCGCCACCTTCAACGCCCGCCCCTTCACCCGCCTCAAGCGCCTGAAGAACCTCAGCGAGACCGGCCAGCTCGATGAGCATCTGGCGTGGGCGATGTAGGGCTGGGCCGCAAGCCCATCGCGCCGAGGGCGGCGCTCCCACACACATTGACAGCAGGCCTCAAAGCGGAGGGTGGGAGCTGCGCCCTCGCAGCGATGCGGCCACTGATCGACAGCCCCCTTGTGCCGAGGGCGGCGCTCCCAGAAGATTGGGTCGCGGCGACTGCTAAGTGGTGTGGGAGCCGCGCCCTCGTGGCGATGTGGGGGCTTAAAAAACAGGATATCCTGCCGGGGCTTCACGCTTCACACAAGGAGACTGTTTCATGCCAATCAAGCCCACAGCCCGCCGTCCATGGATGGCCGGTGCCCTCCTGACTTGCCTGGGCCTTCTGGGTGTTTCCAGCCCGGCCATCGCCCAAAGCGGCTACCCCAATAAGCCCATCCGCCTGATCGTGCCCTTCAGCCCCGGCGGGGTGACCGACACCAGCGGCCGACTTGTCGCCGAGCAGCTGTCCAAGCGGCTGGGCCAGCAGGTTGTGGTCGATAACAAGCCGGGCGCTTCGGGCAATATCGGCACCCAGCTGGTAGTCAATGCCGAGCCTGACGGCTACACCCTGGCGCTGTGCTTTGACGGCAACATGGTGATCAACCCCCATGTGTTCGCCAAGATGCCTTTCGACACGGTGCGCGACCTCGCCCCAGTGGGCAAGATTGGCGACGCGGTGCTGATCCTGGTCACCCAACCCGGCCTGGCCGCCAAGAGCCTGCGCGAGGTGATTGAACTTTCGAAAAAGCAAAGCGGCGGCCTGTCCTACGGCACCTCGGGCACCGGCAGCACGCCGCACATTGCCGGCGAACTGCTCAAAATGCGCACCGGCGCCAACCTGGTCCACATTCCGTACAAGGGCGGCGGGCAGGCCCTGATCGATGTGATCAGTGGCAACATCCCCTTGGTCTATACCGCCATCGCGGGTGCGGCACAGCACGTCAAGAACGGCAAGCTGCATCCGGTGGCCGTCTCCAGCCTGCAGCGCTCGCGCGCCCTGCCCGACGTGCCGACCTTCATCGAGTCTGGCGTGTCTGAGTTCGACGTCAGCTCCTGGGTGGGCATCTTCGCGCCGCCCAAAACACCGCGCGCCATCATCGAGCGATTGAACACGGAACTTAACGTCGTCCTGGCCGACCCAGAAGTGCGCGAGCGCCTGGTGCAATTGGGCATCTCAGCCACGCCGAGCACACCCGATAAATTCGGTGAAGAAATCCGGCGCGACCTCGCCCGCTACGGCCCGGTGGTCAAGGCAGCTGGCATCAAGGCCGAATAAAGCGCCGGCCCGCCGACCATGCGCGCCCTGATCGCCGCCCTCGTGCTGGCCTGTGCCATCCCGGTGCAGGCTCAGCAGGTGTACGACGCCAGCGGCAGGCCTCTCGGCCGGGTCGATGGCGAACGCTACTACGACGCATCAGGCCGCCCCATCGGCCGCATCGAGGCTGGCCGCGTCTACGATGCCTCAGGCCGCCCGATCGGGCGCATCGAAGGCGAGCGGGTCTACGACGCCTCGGGCCGCCCCATCGGCCGCTTTGAAGGCGACCGCCTCTACAGCGCCTCGGGCAGCCCCATGGGGCGCATCGAAGGCGACCGCATCTACGACGCCTCCGGCCGCCCGATAGGCCGCGCCGACGGCCTGCGACGAATGCAACTGATCGCCTACTTTTTCTTTTTCATGTGAGCAGATAGCCGACGCAAGCGGTGGGGCGGCAATTAATCGGTATCTGACCCCGATTAACTCCAGCGGGGCGACTAGGGCAGGCCGATCTCGGCGGCTTGCTCCAGGTGGATCCAATCGACAATCTCATCGCTGGGGACGTAGCCTGCAACCAAAGCCTGAAGACTGCGACGGATCTGCGCCATGTCGTGGCTGGCCAGTGCCTGTTGCAATTGCTGCCACTGCAGATCCAGGCGGTCCCAGGCCAGGAAGTTTTCCCGGGCACGCATGATCCGAGGGTGTGAGGTAGGTTCCGGGTTGTCGCCAATGAGCAACTCCTCGTAGAGCTTTTCACCTGGCCGCAGCCCGGTAATCTGGATCTCGACGTCACCGTCTGGGTCCATTTCATCGCGCAAGGTCAGCCCCGACAGTTCGACCATGCGCTGTGCTAGGTCGATGATGCGCACCGGCTCGCCCATGTCCAGGACGAATACATCGCCGCCCTTGGCCATGGCACCGGCCTGAATGACCAGTTGCGCGGCCGCGGGGATGGTCATGAAATAACGCGTGATGTCAGGGTGCGTGAGCGTGATGGGACCGCCCTCGCGCAGCTGCTGGCGGAACTTGGGCACCACGGACCCCGAAGAACCCAGCACATTGCCAAAGCGCACCATGGTGTACAGGGTGGCACTTCCTTGAGCGGCCAGGGCCTGCAGCATCATTTCCGCCAGGCGCTTGCTGGCCCCCATCACGTTGGTCGGACGCACGGCTTTGTCGGTGCTGATGAGCACGAAATCACGAACACCCGAAGCCTGGGCCGCCAGCGCCGTATTCAAGGTACCGAGGACGTTGTTGCGAATGCCCTCGACCGGGTTGTGCTCGACCAGCGGCACATGCTTATAGGCGGCTGCGTGGTAGACCGTTTCTGGCTGCCACGCGCTCATGATCTGCTGCATGCGCTCACGGTCCTGCACCGAGGCCAGCAGAGGCGTCAGCAAGACGCGAGCTTGCCCGCCCTGGGACAGTAGCTTGCGCTCCAATTCCTGCGAAATGGCATAGAGGGCAAAT
>CANHGF010000060.1 GCA_947460065.1 Comamonadaceae bacterium | reverse complement strand
GATGTCACGGGCCAGGCGCTCGACCAGGGCGTATTCGTCGGCCGACAGGCTGTTGAAGTCTGCATGGCGCAGGCGCTGCAAGTCGCTGGCCGTCATGGTCGCGTCGAATTCAAACTCGCGGTCCTTGGTCTGAGGCTGAGCCAGGGGCTGGGCCGGCTTGGGCGCCTGCAGGGCGTCGCGCACCCGCGCGCGCCGGCGATCGGGCTCAGCCCGGCCCTCGGCGGTCGGCAGCAGCTGGGCCAGCAGCTTGTGCGCCATCTTCGGGTCTCGAAAGAAAGCGTCAAACAGTTCGCGAAAAACCGCTCTGTCCTGCTCACGCCCCACCAGCACCGTTTCCAGCGCCGCCGCCAGATCTTCGCGCTGGCCGATGTCGATCAGCAAGGCCGCTTGCTGCGCCAGCGCGATGCGGCTGGCGTCGACCGGCACGCCGGCTCGCCGCAGGGCGCGTCCGAAGGCGCTCAGGTTGCCGGCCAGCCGGCCAGAGCGGGCGTCACCGAGTTGCACGATGGATCCTGGGGCTCATCAGGCGCAAGTCACCGAACAAAGGCCGCATCGCGCCGGGGCGGCGGTCCCACACAGGCCGATTCTTGCAACCGAGCCCTGCGCAACAAAGGTGCTCATGGGGCATCCTGAGGCTGCAAGATCTCACCGGCCAGATCGGTGCTAAGAGCGGCTACATCTTCGCGCTGCTTGAACAAGATGCCGGCGGTATCGCTGGCCACTTCGGGATCGATCGACAGGGTGTCGAGGGCCACCAAGGCCTTGGCCCATTCCACGCTCTCGGCAATGCCTGGCGCGCGCTGGAAGGAGTCCTTGAAGGGCGCCTGTCGCAGGCGGCCTACGAACTGCGCGACCTGCTCGGTCAGCTGCTGGCTGGCCTGCGGCACCTGGGCGCGCACGATGGCCAGCTCACGCTCGCGATCGGGATAGTCCAGCCAGTGGTACAGGCAACGCCTCTTGACCGCATCATTGAGCTCGCGGGTGCGGTTGCTGGTCAGGATGGTGACCGGCGCGAAAGCGGCGCTGATGGTACCCAACTCCGGAATGCTGACCTGATACTCGCCCAGGTACTCAAGGAGAAACGCTTCGAAAGGCTCGTCGGCGCGATCGACCTCATCGATCAGCAGCACCGCACCTGGCTCGGGTGCCTGCAGCGCCTGCAGCAGGGGCCGGCGGATCAGGTAGTGGCCGGTATAGACCTCCCGTTCGAGCTCGCCGATCTGCGCCTTACCCTCGGCCGCACGCATGTGTAGAAGCTGGGCCGCATAGTTCCACTCATAAAGCGCCTCGCGCTGCTCCAGGCCGTCGTAACACTGCAAGCGGATGAGCGCACGCTGCAAAGCCACAGCCAGGGCCTTGGCCAGTTCAGTCTTGCCAACACCGGGCTCGCCTTCGAGCAACAGCGGTCGGCCCAGGCGCAGCGCCAAAAACACAGCCGTGGCCAGCCGACGGTCCGCAAAATAACCGGCCTGCTGTAAGGCTTGGCCGAGCGCGTCAATCGTGGGGAAGGTGGGAGGCGTCATGGCTCGATTGTGTACGAGCACCGGGCGCAGAACAAACAGGTCAGGGGCATCTGCACGCTACGCCATCGAGCAAATCCCTGTAAAGCACGCGCCTATGAAAAAAGCCCGCTCGCGGCGGGCTTTTCAGGCACCCAACCCCACCTGGGGACCGGGTACTGTGGTCGAGAAAGCTTTAGGCCTTCTTGACGTAGGCCGAGCACCAGCCAGCGGCTGCCACCTGCTTGCCCGGGAAGATGGAGCAAGGGCCCGACTTGGAGCCTGCTGCACCCGTGTAGAGCTGGCAGCTGCTGCATTTTTGAGCAGCTGCGTGCTTGGGAAACTTCTTAGCATCAACCTTGGTCGAGTCGGCTGCGTAGCCCAGGGAGACGGCTTGCGCGTCCTTTTCGTTGACCATGGCCTGAGCCGATGCAGAAGCTGCTGCCGCCAGGGCGGTGCCACCTGCGGCCACTTGCATCATGAACACGCGGCGGTTTGTCGATTTCATAGGAGTCCTGTAAGAGTGGTTGCTAACGGGGGGAATGCTAGCACTGCCGTATTACCCGACCACATTAGTCATGGATATCAGTCCAATAACAGCGCTGCCTGGCTCTGACCCACCCAGAGGGATGGAGGTCGGGATGTAAATCTGAGCCGCGGGCTATCATGGACCACCATGGAATCTGCCGCGCACACTGCGTTTCGCCCCCAATTGAGCGGCCATACCATCCAGATCGAAACCGCCGCCGGTGCGGTGGCGGTACATACCGCAGGCTCGGGCCCCCCGCTGCTGCTGGTGCACAGCGTCAATGCGGCCGCATCGGCCGCAGAGGTACGGCCCCTGCACGAACACTATGCGGCCACCCACACCGTGTTTTCGCCCGATCTGCCCGGATACGGCGCCACAGCCAGGCCTGACAGGCTCTACACACCGCGCCTGATGACCGATGCTCTGCACGGCGTGGCCCGGCATATCCGCAGCCAATTCGCAAACCAGGCGATCGACGCCCTGGCCCTGTCGCTGTCCTGTGAATTCCTCGCCAGAGCGGCCCGTGAAGCACCGGCTGACTACCGCAGCCTGGCCCTGGTCAGCCCCACCGGCCTGAGCGGCAGCCGTCCCCGGCGCGGACCGGCCGGCAGCACTGCAGCCATGCCGCGGCTTCACCGTGCGCTGAAGTGGTTCGGGCCTGGGCTGTTTGCGCTGCTGACTCGCCCGCAGGTGATACGCTTTTTTCTGCGCAAGACCTGGGGCGGGCCCGCCATTGACGAACAGATGTTTGAGGAAGCGGTGGCCACCGCGCGGGCAAGCGGTGCCGAGCACGCACCGCTGAGTTTTCTGTCGGGCGCCCTGTTCAGCAAAGATATCCTCAGCGTCTACGAAAGCCTGAGCCTGCCTGTATGGATATGCCACGGCGTGCGCGGTGACTTTACCGACTACCGCCAAAAAGCCATGCTGGAAGGACGGCCGAACTGGCAGATGAAGGTGTTTCCCACAGGCGCGCTGCCGCACTTCGAATGCCAGAGCGAGTTCTGCGCTGCGCTGGATCAGCACCTGGCTGCCGGTAACACGTCTTCACCGGCCAGCCCACCCCTGCCGCATTAAGCGCATCCGCCGCAGCGACCGAACCCGCACAAGACCACAATCGGAGTACGCCTTGAAGATCACCACATGGAATGTCAACTCGCTGGGCGTTCGCCTGCCGCAAGTGCTGGACTGGCTGGCCAGCAACCCGGTCGATGTGCTGTGCCTGCAAGAGCTCAAGTTGACCGAGGACAAATTTCCGCTGCAGGCAATGCAGGAGGCCGGCTACCCCTACTGCGCAGTGTTCGGCCAGAAGACCTACAACGGCGTAGCCATCCTCAGCCGCCATCGCCTCGACGAGGTGCAGCGCAACATCGCGGGTTTTGAAGACGAGCAGGCCCGGGTGCTGGGCGTCACGGTGCATGCGCCCGGTGGTGCGCTGCGCGTGGTCAACGGCTACTTCGTCAACGGCCAGGAGCCAGGCAGCGAAAAATTCGCCTACAAGATGCGTTGGCTCGAAGGTCTGCGGCAGTGGCTGAGCACGGAGATCGCCCTGCCCCGCCCGCTGGTACTGGTGGGTGACTTCAACATCACTGCTGACGACCGCGACACCCATGACCCAGTAGGTCTGCGCGAGACCATACACCACACCACCGAAGAGCGGCAGGCCTTTGCGGGCCTGCTGGAGTTGGGTTTGATTGATGCCTTCAGGATGTTCGAGCAGCCTGAAAAAAGCTACTCATGGTGGGACTACCGCGAGATGGCTTTCCGGCGCAACAAGGGCCTGCGCATCGACCACATCTTGGTGAGCGAGGCCCTCAAGGACAAAGTCAGCGCCTGCACCATAGACCGGCAGCCCCGCAAGAACGAACGCCCCAGTGACCATGCGCCCGTCATCGTCGAACTGTCTGACCCGGCGTAGACCAGCGCCTGAACGGAGACCTACCGCGACCAAGGCGAAGATCCCAGTTTTTGTGGGAGCCGCGCCCTCGCGGCGATGCGGCCCTTGATGAGGCATGGGGCTCGATCAGTCGCCCCATCGCGCCGAGGGCGGCGCCCCCACAAAAGCCCAAGCTCACTCCAGACCGAGTTCCTGAATCTTGCGGGTGATGGTGTTGCGGCCTATGCCGAGCTTGACCGCCGCCTCGATGCGACGGCCGCGGGTATTGGCCAGGGCGGTCTGAATCAGCTTGGATTCAAAGCGGCGGGTCAGCACATCCCATACATCGGTATTGCCCGCAGCCAGGAGCGAGAGCGCCTCGGCCTCCAGGCCTGTTTCCCAGCCACTGCCGACCGCAGCCAAAGCCGACCAGGCGGTGGCCGATGGCAAGGCTGCGCCGCCCAGGCTGGACGCACCAAGGACAGGCGCAGGCACCGTAATGGGCTCTGTCGTTGCAGCAGAGGGCACCAGGGGCAGAGGCTGCGCACCCCCTGCAGACAACACCTCGGGCGGCAGGTCTTTGACCTCGACCACCTGGGCTGGGGCCATCACCGTCAGCCAGTGGCAGATGTTCTCAAGCTGACGCACATTGCCCGGAAAATCGAAATGCGCCAGGTGTGCCAGCGCAGCATCCGAGATGCGCTTGGGTTCAACCCCCAGTTGCTGCGCGCTTTGCTGTAGAAAGTGACGGGTGAGCGCAGGCACATCCTCGCGCCGCTCGCGCAGTGCCGGCAGACGTAGCCTGATGACATTGAGACGGTGAAACAGGTCCTCGCGGAACACGCCTTCCTTGACCCGCTGCTCCAGGTCCTGATGAGTCGCGGCAATCACCCGCACATGGGCCTTGATGGCGCTGTGACCACCGACGCGATAAAAGTGCCCGTCCGACAGCACCCGCAGCAAGCGCGTCTGCAGGTCAAAGGGCATATCGCCGATCTCGTCGAGGAACAGGGTGCCGCCTTCGGCCTGCTCGAAGCGGCCGCGGCGCATGGTTTGGGCGCCCGTAAAGGCGCCACGCTCGTGCCCAAACAGCTCAGACTCGAGCAGCTCTTTAGGGATGGCTGCGGTATTGATGGCCACAAAGGGCCCGGCCGCGCGGTTGGAGTGCTTGTGCAGGGCGCGCGCCACCAACTCCTTGCCCGAGCCAGACTCGCCGGTGATCATGACGGTCACATTGCTTTGGGACAGACGGCCTATGGCGCGAAACACATCTTGCATCGCCGGGGCCTGCCCGAGCATCTCGGGCGCCTCGGCCATGCGGTCCTCAGCCACTTGCTCACGCTGGCTTTCCTCGACCGCACGGCGAATCAGCTCGACCGCGCGCGGCAGATCAAAGGGCTTGGGCAGGTATTCAAAGGCACCGCCCTGGAAGGCCGAAACCGCACTGTCCAGGTCGGAGAAGGCGGTCATGATGATCACCGGCAAACCTGGCAGCCGGGTCTTGACCTTTTCCAGCAGTTCCAGCCCCGAGCCACCGGGCATGCGGATGTCGCTGACCAGCACCTGCGGACCGCCATCGTCGCCCGCGACGTCGAGCGCGCTCAGCAGTTCCTTGGGGCTGGTGAAGCTGCGGGTGGGCAGCCCCTCGCGCAGCAAGGCCTTTTCCAGAACGAACCTTATGGACTGGTCATCATCAACGATCCAAATCGGTTTCATGCTTGTCTGCCCCTCTTTATGACCTGCTGCTATTGGGACGGACGTCAAGGCAATGGGATCAGTATCTTGAAGTCCGTGCGGCCCGGGACGCTATCGCACTCGATCAAGCCGTGGTGTTGCTGAACAAAGTTTTGCGCCAATGTCAGCCCCAGCCCGGACCCACCGTCGCGCCCCGTTACCAGGGGGTAGAAGATGCGTTCCTTGATCGAGTCGGGTACGCCCGGCCCGTTGTCAATGACATGCAATTCCAATGCCAAGCGATAACGCTGCTTGCCGAAGGTCACCTGTCGTGCGATGCGGGTACGCATGGTGATCTGCGCATCGCCCGCTGCCAATCTCTCGGCCAGGGCCTGCGCGGCATTGTGGGCAATGTTGAGCACGGCCTGGATGAGCTGCTCGCGGTCGCCCCGGATCTCCGGGATGGAGGTGTCATAGTCGCGCCTGACCTTCAAGCCCTTGGGGAACTCGGCCAAGATCAAGGAGCGCACCCTTTCACAGACCTCGTGGATGTTCACGTCACCGACCTGATGCGGCCGCCTGTGCGGTGCAAGCAGCCGGTCGACCAGCAACTGCAGCCGATCGGCCTCATGGATGATGACCTGGGTGTATTCGGTCAATTCGCGCGAGTCGATCTCCATCTGCAGCAACTGCGCGGCACCACGGATACCTCCCAGGGGATTCTTGATTTCATGGGCCAGGTTGCGGATCAGCTCCTTATTGGCCTGGGCCCGCTCCATCAGCCGTTCCTCGCGGTCCTGCTTGGCCTGCTGCTCCAGCGGCAGCAGCTCAACAATGGCCTGCCCAGGCTGGTCGGACTGGGCCACCACCACATGCACAGGCAATGGGTCGTTGTTGCTGCGCTTGAGCCAGGCGTCGTAGCGCAGGGCTGCAAACTCATTGCTGCCCGCGCCTTCGAGCGCACCTTGCATGATGACCGGCTCGGTAAAGCAATCGGACAGCGGCGCTCCCTCAATCATGCGCCGCGAGGTACCCAGTGCGTCCTCGAGGGCCGCATTGGCAAAGATCACCTGGCCATCGGTCTGCACCACCGCCACTAGCGTGGCCAGTAAGTCAAAGGCCGCAAAGCGATCTGCGGCAGGGTTGGAGTGGGAGATCGTCACCCAGCTATTTTGACCGAATCGTGACCAGTCGCGGGGCTGCCCTCACCCCTGCCCTTGGTCTAAAGGGACGGGAGTTTAGAGAACTCATCGCGCCGAGGCGGCGCTCCCACTCCCGAGAATCAGAGCTTGGGGCGAGGCTGTGTGAGGCCCCAGAAGTTGGAACTGGCCTGTGGGAGGCCCCAGAAGCTGGAGCTAGCCTGTGGGAGCCGCGCCCTCGCGGCGATGCGGCGCTTGATCGGATGCCGCATCGCGCCGAGGCGGCGCTCCCACAGGGGAGGACCCCCCACAGGGGCACAGCCACGATAGAGGCGTTCGCCAAAAAAAAGACGGCCGAAGCCGTCTTTTCTTGAGCAGTGGCCGAGAAGGCCACGCCGCGCTGGATCAGAGCGAGTAGTACATGTCGTACTCGACCGGGTGCGGGGCCATGCGAAAACGCGTGACTTCGCCCATCTTGAGCTCGATGTAGGCATCGAGCATGGAGTCGGTGAACACGCCGCCCTTGGTCAGGAAGGCGCGGTCCTTGTCCAGATACTCCAGGGCTTGGTCGAGGCTGTGGCAGACGGTGGGCACCAGCTTGTCTTCTTCCGGCGGCAGATGGTAGAGGTCCTTGGTGGCGGCCTCGCCCGGATGGATCTTGTTTTCCACGCCATCGAGACCGGCCATCATCAGGGCCGAGAAGCACAGGTAGGGGTTGGCCGAAGGATCGGGGAAGCGTGCCTCGATGCGGCGGCCCTTGGGGTTGGCCACAAAGGGGATGCGGATCGATGCAGAGCGGTTGCGCGAGCTGTAGGCCAGCTTGACCGGCGCCTCAAAGCCAGGCACCAGGCGCTTGTAGCTGTTGGTGCCCGGGTTGGTGATGGCGTTGAGCGCGCGAGCGTGCTTGATGATGCCGCCGATGTAGTACAGGGCAAAGTCGCTCAGACCGGCATAGCCGTCGCCGGCAAACAGGTTCTTGCCGTCTTTCCAGATCGACTGGTGCACGTGCATGCCCGAGCCGTTGTCGCCGGCGTAGGGCTTAGGCATGAAGGTGGCCGTTTTGCCATAAGAATTGGCCACGTTCCACACCACATATTTGAGCAGCTGGGTCCAGTCGGCGCGCTCAACCAGGGTCGAGAACTTGGTGCCGATCTCGTTTTGGCCGGCGCCAGCCACCTCGTGGTGGAACACCTCGACCGGAATGCCCAGCGATTCAAGAATCAGGGACATCTCGGCGCGCATGTCTTGCGTGCTGTCGACCGGGGGCACCGGGAAATAGCCGCCCTTGACCGTAGGACGATGGCCGCGGTTGCCGCCTTCGAGCTGCTTGCCGCTGTTCCAGGGGGCCTCGTACTCGTCGATGGCGAACATCACGTTGCCGGGCTCATTGCTCCAGCGCACGCCGTCAAAAATGAAAAACTCGGGCTCGGGGCCGAAGTAGGCGGTATCGCCAATACCGGAGGCTTTCAGGTAAGCCTCGGCACGCTTGGCGATCGAGCGCGGATCGCGGTCATAGGCCTTGCCGTCGCTGGGCTCGACCACATCGCACTGCAAAAACAGGGTGGTTTCTTCGAAGGCGGGGTCGATCGTAGCGGTATTGGGGTCGGGCATGAGTTGCATGTCCGAGGCCTCAATGCCCTTCCAGCCTGCGATCGATGAGCCGTCAAAGGCGTGGCCGGAGGTGAACTTGTCTTCGCCAAAGGCCGACACGGGAACGGTCACGTGCTGCTCTTTGCCACGGGTATCGGTGAAACGGAAGTCAACAAACTTGACATCGTTGTCCTTCACCATGTTGATCACGTCTGCGACGTTCTTGGCCATCAATACTCTCCTGTGCTGGGTAGGGGTGGGTTAAAAGAAATCGGGAATGGCTCAAGCAGATGCAGTTTCTGTGCCAAAACGGCGCCTGGTCGGCCCTGCGCGAAGCCCAACATTGTGCCTTGTTCGCTCGGCTACCCTGGAAGGGCCCTGAAGAAAATTGCACGGGCTATAAGATTGCACCAAATTCGTGCGTATTTGGTGAGAATGATTTCATTTTGGTGCAATCTTAGCGCACCAATTCAGGGCCTAGTTTGAGGCCAAAAGGGCTGAGCCCGGCCAGCAGTTCCGGGTAGGCCTTGTCCACCGCCGCGCCCTCGCCTTTGACCCCGAGCTCGATATGTCGGCCGTACTGAGGATGGTCGACGCTGGGCAGGCTGAACACCTTGACCGCCGGGTGGCCCGCCTCGATAGCCTGCATCAAGGGCGTCAGCATGCCCTCCATGCCCTCCAGAACGATGACCGACTTCTCCACCTGGGTACGGGAGCGATGGAAGGCCCGGTAACGGGTGTCGAGCAGCCACTCCATCATGGGCCAGGCCATCACCGGAAAGCCGGGCAGGAAATGCACCGCGCCCGGCCCGGCCTCGCAGGTAAAGCCGGGGATCTTGTTGTAGGGGTTGGGGATGACGCCTGCGCCTGCCGGGAACATGCCCATCTGCAGCCGGTGCTGGTTCTCGGGCCGGCTCACATCGAGCTCTATCCCCTGTTCGCGGGCCACATCGCGCATGCGGTCGATGATGAGCAACTCGGCCTCGGGCTGCAGGGCCAATTCCACCCCCAGGGCCCGTGCGGCACACTGACGGGTGTGGTCGTCGGGCGTGGCACCAATGCCGCCACAGGAAAACATCACCTCACCCCGCTCACGCGCCGCCGCAAAAGCTTGCACCAGCAGCGCGGTGATGCGCTCGGGGTCGTCCCCCGCGTACTGAACCTGCGTCAAGGACAGCCCCCGCGCCGCCAGGATCTCGATGGCCTTGGCCATGTGCTTGTCAGCACGCTTGCCGGAGAGGATCTCGTCGCCGAGGATGAGGAGGGTGAAGGTGGGGGGCATGGACGAAGGCATCGTGGAATAGAGGCGTAACCCGATGAGTGTATCGGCCGAAATAGCGCCCTCTTGACCAGACCCGATCAGATCCTGCCTAGCCAAGAGTCGGTCGAAGTGTTCTCAATGGACAGTCGCGAACAACACATCAACTCGACGAGGGCGGCGGCGCTGAGGCGCTATTGGGAGTTCGCGCATCAACCAGGCGCTGGTCCACCAAGACGGGAGAGGGCGCAGGCGGCTGCGGGTGAAGCGGCGGCGCCTTGCGCAGTTTCTCCAGCATGGAAAGGCTGTAATGCGCTAACCAGAGCGAGGAGAAGGAGAACACCAGGGTGTAGATCCAAACGGCCACCGGCACCAGCACCGGAGCCATGGCGATGAACATGGCGCCCGAGGCCCACAGCGCGCTGGGCAAAGCGCCCAGGTAGCCCGTCAGCAGACCAATGGCCAGCAGCTCAAACCGGTGCTGCTGCAT
>CANHGF010000059.1 GCA_947460065.1 Comamonadaceae bacterium | reverse complement strand
CAATCAGCAGCCAGGTGATGGCGTTGCCGTAGCGCTTCCAAAAGTGCTTGAGCTGGTCGAGTTGTTCCTGCTCTTCAAGGTCGAGTTGGCTGGCCATGGCTATTTGCGGGCGGATACCGCCCGGGTCGAAAAAGAGGGGTGCGTCCGCCATCAAAGGCCGGTCGCTGTGCGAGGCGCGATTGTAGGCGGCGCCAGCAACCTATCGGGAGGCCGGCACGGACGGCCTTCAGGGTAAGGACCGCAGACGCTCTGCCCAGGCCGCCACATCGGCCAGGGGCTGGAGCTGCTGCGCCTGCTCCTGACCGGCGCGCAGCGGCTTGAGCGCCACACAGCCCTGGGCCAGTTCGTCCTGGCCAAAAATCAGCGCAAAGGCTGCCCCACTGGCATCGGCCCGCTTGAACTGCGACTTCATGGAGCCCATGCCTTCGCTGCCGGCTGCCGGCGCATGCATCTGCACACTGACCCCGGCCGCGCGCAGGGCCTGCAGGCACTTGAGGACCTGCGGCAGCGCGCCGGCTTCGGGTACCACGGCGTACGCATCGGGCACAGGCCCGGGCGGCTCGGCGCCCTGCTGCTTGAGCAGATCCAGCACCCGCTCCACGCCCAAGGCCCAACCCACGGCAGGCGCGGCCTTGCCGCCCATCTGGCCGATCAAATAGTCGTAACGGCCGCCAGCGCAGATCGTGCCTTGCGCACCCAGCCGGTCGGTGACGAATTCGAACACGCTCAGGTTGTAGTAGTCGAGGCCGCGCACCAGCCGAGGGTTGAGTGTCCAGGGCACGCCATTGGCGTCGAGCATGGCCTTGAGGCCTTCAAAATGGGCCAGCGAAGCGGTGCCCAGAAAATCGATCAGCCGCGGCGCGCCATTGACCAGATCCTGCATGGCCGGGTTCTTGGTGTCCAGGATGCGCAGCGGATTGCTGTGCAGGCGGCGGCGGGCTTCCTCGTCAAGCTGTTCGACGTGCTGCTCCAGGTAGGCAATCAGCTGGGCGCGGTGCTGGGCACGCTCCTCCGGCTGACCCAGGCTGTTGATCTCCAGGCGCCAGTCGCTCAGGCCCAATTCGCGCCAGAGAGCCGCGGCCAGCAGGATCAATTCAGCATCGACCTCGGGGCCGGCAAAGCCCAGGGCCTCGGCGCCGATCTGGTGGAACTGACGGTAGCGGCCGCGCTGCGGGCGCTCGCGCCGGAACATGGGGCCCATGTAGTACAAGCGCTTGCCGCCGTCGTAGAGCAGGTTGTGCTCGGTGATCGCGCGCACCACCGAGGCGGTGTTTTCAGGCCGCATGCTCAGGTGCTCGGCGTCGCCGTGCTTGTCGGCCCGGTCCTCGAAGGAGTACATCTCCTTTTCGACGATGTCGGTCACTTCGCCGATGCTGCGCACGAACAGGCGGGTGTGCTCCAGGATAGGGGTGCGGATATTGCGGTAGGCGTAGCGCGCCATGAGCGAGCGCACTTTTTCTTCCAGCCACTCCCAGCGCGCCGATTCAGGCGGCAGGATGTCGTTCATGCCTTTGACGGCGGTCAGTTTTTCAGCCATGTTGTACTTGCTACCGGGCTTGGGGCGCCCGTGTTGTTCGGGTGAGGACAGCTCAGGCCGTCTGTTCGGCGCCAAAACGCTTGCGGATGTAGTTCTCGACCAGGGCCTGGAACTCGGTGGCAATGCCTTCGCCGCGCAGAGTCAGCCGCTTTTCGCCGTCGATGAACACCGGCGCGGCTGGCGCCTCGCCGGTGCCGGGAAGGCTGATGCCAATATCGGCATGCTTGCTCTCACCGGGGCCGTTGACTATACAGCCCATCACCGCCACCTTCAGCTGCTCGACGCCGGGGTACTGCTTGCGCCAGACGGGCATCTGCAGGCGCAGAAAATCGTCGATCTGCTTGGCCAGCTCCTGGAATGTGGTGCTGGTGGTGCGGCCGCAGCCCGGGCAGGCGGTGACGCTGGGCACGAAGATGCGCAGTCCCAGGGCCTGCAAAATTTCGGAAGCGATCACCACCTCCTGCGTGCGCGACTCGCCCGGCTGGGGCGTGAGCGAGACCCGGATGGTGTCGCCTATGCCCTCTTGCAGCAAGATGGACAGCGCAGTGGCTGAAGCCACCGTACCCTTGGTGGCCATACCAGCTTCGGTCAGGCCTAGGTGGAGGGCGTGGTCGGTGCGCTTGGCCAGCTCGCGATAGACCGCAATCAAGTCCTGCACGCCCGAGACCTTGCACGACAGCAAGATCTGTTCATGCGCCATGCCCAGCTCCTCGGCGCGCGCAGCCGACTGCAGGGCCGAGCTGATCAGGGCCTCGTACATCACCTGCTTGGCGTCCCAGGGCTGGGCGCGGCGGCTGTTGTCGTCCATCATCTGGGCCAACAACTCCTGATCCAGGCTGCCCCAGTTGACGCCGATGCGCACCGGCTTGTCCCAGCGCATGGCCGCCTCGATCATCTGGCTGAACTGCCTGTCGTGTTTGTCGCCCTTACCCACATTACCCGGGTTGATGCGGTACTTGGACAGCGCCTCGGCGCAGGCCGGATACTGAGTGAGCAAGGTGTGGCCGTTGTAGTGAAAGTCGCCGATCAGCGGCACATCGATGCCCATGCGGTCGAGCTGCTCGCGCACATGGGGCACGGCTTGGGCGGCCTCGGGCGTATTGACCGTGATGCGCACCACCTCGGAGCCGGCTTGAGCCAATTCCTTGACCTGGACCGCGGTACCAATGACGTCGGCGGTATCGGTGTTGGTCATGGACTGCACCCGCACCGGCGCGTCGCCGCCAACAGTCACCACCCGGGGGCCCCAGACGATGCGGGCCTGGGCCGAGCGGCGGGCGCGCGGCTGCGCGGATTCAATCGGTTTTCCTTCTGCCATCACTTCACCTCAAATCGAGCTACATTGTCTTGAGCCAGGGCTTTCACATCGAGCTCCTGGCCGCGTACCTTGACCTGCACAGCGCCGGCATTGCCGACGACCACACGCATCACTGGCTTGCCGGCCACCGACACCTGCTCACCCGCATTGAGCGTGCGACGCAGGACCGCGTTACCCGTGGCATCGACGACCTCCACCCAAGTGCTTCGCTGCACGCTGAAAACGAGAATCGGCTCGCCGCGAATTGCCGTAGTTTGAGCTGCAGGGGGCGCTGTGGAAGCGGCCGCTGCGGCCGGCAGGCTGGCGGAAGCAGCCGGCACCGCAATCGGAGCCGCTGCTGCCGGGGGAGAGGGCTCTGCCCGGTTGACCGGGGCCACCGCTTCGATCACCTCGCCAGCAGGTGCGCTGGCAGCAGGCGCGGAGGAGCGGGTGAAAAAATCGGTCTCAGGCATCAGGTAGACCAAAACGGCCGCCAACAGGATCAGGGCGGCGGCGATCAATGCAGGCCGCGATACCGCGGGCCAGGCGCTGCTGACCGACGGACGGCTGTAAGGCCGGAAAGGCTGATTGAGAGAGCCGTCGACCACCAGATCATGGTGATCGGCTCGCGGAAGCAAGGCCAGCACGGCCGCAGCATCGAGCTTGAGGCTGCGGCACACGGAGGCAGCCAAGGCCCGGGTGAAGACCGGGCCGGGCAGAAGGTCATACCGGTCGGCCTCCAGCGCTTCCAGCCGCTTGACCGGCACCTTCAGGGTCACTGCCAGAGCTGCAATCTGCAAGCCAGACTGCTCGCGAGCGCGGCGCAAGCGGGCGCCCGCGCTATCGCCCACGCCCTCGGCCGCTGCTTGACCTTGGTTTTCATTCATCCCAGGCACCCTTGTCGAATGCCGCTGCCTGCGGCGAACGGCCGAAACGCTGGCGAAGTTGCTCACCCAGTTGCTGCGCCAGCGGGACATTATCCAACTTGCGGGCCAGCTTGGCCGCCAGCCAGAGCGTCTCGGGGGCATCGGCCTTGTGCAGGCCTGGCTGACCCAGGCTGTCGAGCGCACGCTCGGCCTGCCCGGCCCTGGCCTGACAGGTGGCCAGGGCCAGCCAGAGGCGACTGCCTGGTAGACCGCCCGCCCCCGCCTGGGCCAAAGCGCGAGCCAGCACCTTCTGGGCCTGAGCATTGCGTTCCTGATCCACACCGGCATGCTGGCAGGCCAGCCAGGCCTGGTTGTAGGCAGCCTCAACGTCGTTGGGAGCGAGCGCTAGCGCTCGCTCGAAGCTGGCCCGGGCCCTTGGAGCATCGCCGAGGTGGGCATACACCACGCCGCGCAGGTTCCAGCCCCAAACCATGTCAGGACTCAGGGTCAGCGCCTGCTTGACCTCGTCCAGAGCGACCCAGGCCTGCCCTTGTTCCAGATAGGCGCGCGCCAGCTCCAGCCGCAGCCGGGCGCGCCTGCGCTCGGGCGACAGGTCCGACTCGGTCGACCGATCGGCCAGCGCAACCAGATCTTCAGACGGGGCAGCGCACCCTCCCAAGCCCCCCCCCAGGAGGGCAAGGGCAAGCCAGAAACCCAAGAACCAGCGGCGCGGGCTGGCCGTTGGCGCAATAGCTGGCTGCCGACTCACGAACGCTCGCCCTGCACCACCGGTATGCCGCCTATCATGCCCAGCCGCTGGCTGGCCATGCGCTGGCCCACATCGGTGCGGTCCTTGACGTCGCCGGCGAGTTGGCCACAGGCAGCGTCAATGTCGTCGCCCCGGGTCTTGCGCACCGTCGTGACAATGCCCGCGTCCAGCAGGATCTTGGCAAAGGCCTGCACCTGCGCCTGGCTTGAACGCTTGAGGCCTGAGGCCTCAAAAGGGTTGAATGGAATCAGGTTGAGCTTGGCCGATAGGCCTGAGCCGGCATGGCGGCGCATCAGCTCCAGCAACTCGCGCGCATGCGCAGGGGTGTCGTTGACGCCGTCGAGCATGCAATATTCAAAGGTGATGAAGTCACGCGGTGCAAAGCCTTGGTAGGCGGCGCAGGCGCTCAGCAGCTCGTCGATCGGGTACTTGCGGTTGAGCGGCACCAGCTGGTCACGCAAGGCATCGCTCGGAGCGTGCAGGGAAACGGCCAGAGCCACCGGCAGGTCCTGCGACAGCCGCTCGATCATGGGCACCACGCCGGATGTGGACACGGTGACCCGACGGCGTGAAAGACCATAGGCATGGTCATCAAGCATGATCTTGAGCGCCGGCAACAGGCGGTCGTAGTTTTGCAGCGGCTCGCCCATGCCCATCATGACCACATTGGTGATCACCCGATCGGAGCGGCCAAGCTCGCGGCGCAGCGCGTGCTCGGCATACCAGAGCTGGGCGACGATTTCCGAGGTTTCCAGATTACGGCTAAAGCCCTGATGCCCGGTCGAGCAAAAACGGCAACCGACCGCGCAGCCAGCTTGGGAGGACACGCACAAGGTGCCGCGGTCGGTTTCTGGGATGTAGACCGTCTCGATCAGATTGCCATCGCCCACATCGAATAGCCATTTGATCGTGCCATCGGCAGAGCGCTGGGTCGAGACTACCGGCAAGGCACTGATATGGGCCACGCCGGCGAGCTTTTCGCGCAGCGACTTGGCCAGATCGCTCATCTGGGAAAACTCGCTGGCCCGACGCTGGTGGATCCAACGAAACAGTTGGGTGGCGCGAAAGCGCTTTTCTCCGAGTCCTTCGCAGAACCGGGAGAGCGCATCCAGATCGAGTCCTAGCAGAGGTGTGCTCATGGCAGGCAGTAGCTTGGGCTCGAGCTTAGCGCGGGCCGGCAAAAAAACAAGGCGGCAATCCGGGGCCAGAGCGGGGCTTGAAAGCACAGCGGGGCCCGAGGGCCCCGCTGCTGGTACGTCCGGCGCCCTGCTCAGCGCGAATAAACGTTCATGCCAGGGAAGAAGAACGCAATTTCCTGGGCAGCCGTCTCGGGGGCGTCTGAACCATGCACGGCGTTGGCGTCAATGCTGTCTGCAAAGTCAGCGCGGATGGTGCCGGCAGCAGCTTTCTTGGGATCGGTGGCACCCATCAGGTCACGGTTCTTAAGGATGGCGTTCTCGCCTTCCAGCGCCTGGATCATGACCGGGCCGGAGATCATGAACTCCACCAGGTCCTTGAAGAAAGGCCGGGCCTTGTGAACGGCATAAAAAGCCTCAGCCTCGCCGCGCGACAGGTGAGCCATTTTGGCGGCAACGACCTTCAGGCCGGCGGCCTCGAAACGGGCGTAGATCTGGCCAATCACATTCTTGGCAACTGCGTCAGGCTTGATGATGGAGAGGGTGCGCTCGATGGCCATGAACTTTCCTTTGGTTTTCTCTAAAAATGGCTGCCACAGGGGGCAAAGCCCAACATTCTAAAGCCTATCAAGGCCAGCATTGGCACAGGCCTCATAGACCCGAACCCAAGCGGGGCTTGATAGACCGAACTTTATCCGCGGCCACCCTTGCGACCGCCGCGACCCCCGCGGCCTGGCCCTTGCCCCTGACCCTGCCCCGGGCGCTGACGGGTGAAGGTATCGGCACCGATATAGCCGAAGGAGGTTTTCATGGGATCGGGCTGGCCCGACCCGCCCCCTGAGCCCCCCCCACCGCCTGCCCCGCCCGAATTGCGGCCGGGCCGCTTCCTGGCGGCGGGCTGGGCATTCATGTTGAAGCCCGGCTGCGGGCTAGAGGGCCGGGGGCCCTTGCCGCGGGCACGGCCGCCGCGGCGCTTGCCCTGACCGTCGATACGGCCAGCCTCGTGGCGCCCCGCAGGCGGCTGAAATTCATAAGGTCCGACAGGCTCTGCATCCGGATCATCCTGGTCCAAGGCCTGCACCGATCGGTCCAGCCCAGCCTCAATCTGACCCGAAGGCTGGACATTGCCCAGGTTTTCCGGCTCCAGCTCGCCCTCGGGCAAGCGTTCCGAAGGGGCCCCGGCCGGAGCCTGCGCAGCTCTGGGCTGGCGCTTGTCCCGCTGAGCCTGCTGCTCGGCCTGACGCAAAACCCGGGTCAGCTGGGCGATGTCGCGCTCATCGAGTTCGACAAAAGCGCCGCGCCGCAAGCCGCGCGGCAGCAGGAAAGCGCCGTAGCGGATGCGGATCAGTCGGCTGACCGCATGGCCAACCGCCTCAAACATGCGCCGGACTTCGCGGTTACGGCCCTCGGCGATCGTCACCCGATACCAGCAGTTGACGCCCTCGCCGCCGCCGGCTTCCTCGATCGCGCCGAATTGCGCCTGACCATCCTCCAGCGCCACGCCCTCAAGCAGTCGCTGCTTTTCCTCGTTGCTCAGCGCGCCGAGCACACGCACCGCGTATTCGCGCTCCAGACCAAAGCGCGGATGCATGAGCTTGTTGGCCAGCTCGCCCGAGCTGGTGAGCAAGAGCAAGCCTTCGGTGTTGAGGTCGAGCCGGCCGACCGACTGCCACTTGCCTTGCTGCAGCCGGGGCAGCTTGCGAAACACCGTTGGCCGGTTTTGCGGGTCATCATGAGTGACCACCTCGCCCACAGGCTTGTGATAGGCGATCACCCGGGGGGGCGGCGGTGCAATGCGCAGGCGCAGCGGCTTGCCGTTGACCTTGACGGCATCTCCGAACTGGATGCGCTGGCCGATGTGCGCCGGCTCGTTGTTGACCGAAATCCGGCCTTCAAGAATAAGCTGCTCCATCTCCAGGCGCGAACCGAGGCCGGCCTGGGCCAAGACCTTGTGCAGCTTTGGGCTCTCGGGCTGCGGCGCCAGCACCCGCTTGTGCAATTGAACTGCCGGGTCTTGCTCGTCGGCGTCGAGTTGTCCGGCGACTACGTCTTCAAAACGATAGCCTTGTCTGGGCGCTGCGCCTGGCTTGGGCCGGGGCGCGCCGCCCTCGGCCTTCTCGCCCTCATTGGGCGCACCGGGCTCTGCGCTCGGCCGCGAACGGCGACTGCGCCGCCGGTTCGGCCGCTTGCGCTGACCGGCTTGGCCGGACTCGTCCTGCGCCGATGGCTCTGACGAGGGTCTGTCCTGGCTAAGTTCAGAGACAACAACAGCAGGCGCTGGAGCGGCATGGTCAGCCGATGAAGGAGACGCTTGCGGTTCGGAAGGGTCGTTGGACTGCATAGGGTTCAGGGAGCCAAAGGCTCGCCAGTCGAGGAGGCATCGCCCTCCCTGGGCGCGGGCGCAGGATCTTGCGCCGCCGGCGTATCTGTGTATGTCGAGACCGGGTCGGGCCCGGATTCGTCCGTGGCGCTGGGCTCAGGCTCGGCTGCAGCGCTCTGGCCCGAGACCTGCGCATCGCCGACTCCAGGTTCAGCGAGGCCCGCAGCATGGCCAAGGGCGGCGGGCACGGGCGCCTCGGACAAGCCAAATTCGATCTGATCGAGCGCTGCCGTCTCCAGCCTGCCCTCGTCCAAAGTAGGCAACTGGTCGAGCGAAAGCAGGCCCAGATCATCGAGAAACTGGCGGGTGGTGGCATACAAGGCAGGCCGACCCACCGTCTCGCGGTGCCCGATCACCTCCACCCAGCCCCGGTCCTCCAACTGCTTGAGCAACACCGAGTTGATGGTCACTCCACGAATATCTTCCATGTCGCCGCGGGTGACCGGCTGGCGGTAGGCAATGATGGCCAGGGTCTCGAGCGTGGCCCGGGTGTATTTAGGCGGCTTCTCAGGATGGAGGCGGTCCAGATAAGGACGCATCTCGGGGCGGCTCTGAAAGCGCCAGCCCGAGGCCACCTGCACCAGCTCGACACCGCGACCGGCCCATTCGTCCTGTAACTCGGACAGCAGGCGCTTGACCGTGTCAGGGCCCACCTGCGCGTCGAACAGCACCTCCATATCACGCACAGGCATGGCCTGGGGCGCGCAAATCAGTGCTGTTTCGAGGACGCGCTTGGCATCCGTCGTGTTCATGTGATCTATATCCGAAGTCGGAAGGCTCCAAGACCAGGTCCTGGGCTAAATCCTGGGCAGCGCGCGAAAGGGATCAGACGCAGCCGCTGGGAGACAAGGGCGCTGCTTTCAGCCGAGGCGGTTTCGGGCGAAGAGGCTGCGAGCGATCATTGTAGCTCAGCGTCATCCGGCGTCTGGGGGCCAAGCCGCAGCTCGGCCAAGGCAGCAGCCATATCGGGCGGCGGCGTGCGTTGCCAGGTCCATGCCTGGCCCGAGACCGGATGCTGCAAAGACAGCCGCCAGGCGTGCAAAGCCTGGCGCTGCAGCCCGGCCATGGGCCGACCGCCGTAGAGCTCGTCGGCAAGCAAGGGGTGGCCCAAGTGCTGCATGTGCACCCGAATCTGGTGGGTGCGACCGGTATGTAATTGGCAATGGACCCAGCAGGCCGAATCCGAATTGCCCAGCAGCCTCACATCGGTACGCGCGGTCTTGCCACTGTGGCGCTGAAGATCGACCACCGCCATGCGGGTGCGCAGGCGCGGGTCGCGCCCCAGAGGCTGGTCGACCTGCACCGTCTGCGGACCCTGCCAGCGCTTGTGCGCCAGGGCCAGGTATTCGCGCCTGACCTGTCGGGCGGCGATGGCCGCCACCAGCGCGTCCATCGCGCTGCGGGTCTTGGCCACCACCATCAAGCCACTGGTATCCTTGTCCAGCCTGTGCACGATGCCGGCCCTGGGCAGGCTGCGAGCCGCCTCATGATGGGCCAGCAGGCCGTTGAGCAAGGTGCCGCTCCAATGACCGGGCGCCGGATGCACCACCAGGCCGGCCGGCTTGTCGATCACCAGCAGGTGCTCGTCCTCATGCACCACCGCCAGCGCCATTTCCTGGCCCTGGAAAGCCTGACTCTGCGGCGTTGGCTTGAGCTCTATGCCCAGCAGGTCGCCCACCCTCACCTTGGCAGCCGAACGCCGGGCCGCTTGCCCATTGAGCTGTACCGCACCGGCCTCGATCAACTGCTGCAGATAACTGCGCGAGAACTCAGGCACCAAAATGGCCAGGGCCCGATCGAGCCGCTGCCCATGCTCGGCGGCGGCCACCGCGGCCTGCCGCCACTGGCCAGGCCAGCCCGATTCTGGCTGTGCATCGGTCTCCTCGGATTCGTCCGTCCACAGGACTTCCTCGGCATGACCGGGTTCTATAATTTCGAAGCTGGTTCGCAAGCCGGTATTCACAAGATCAACTAAAAGGTCATCAGCATGGTGTTTGCAGGATTATCGACCGCGCGCATCGGCTGCTTGGCTTGCGCCCTGGCTCTGGGCGGCTGCGCCACAGAACCAAAAGATCCCACCGCAGGCTGGAGCCCGAACAAGATCTACAGCGAGGCACGTGACGAGGCCGCTAATGCAGCCTACGACAAGGCAGTGGCGCTGTTCGACAAGCTCGAGGGCCGCGCCGCCGGCACACCCCTGGCTCAACAGGCCCAGCTCGAAAAGGCCCACGTCCATT
>CANHGF010000058.1 GCA_947460065.1 Comamonadaceae bacterium | reverse complement strand
GGAATGGCGATCAGCATGGTGGCGTACATGAAGAACAACTGGCCAGTCACCGGCATGCCGGGGGTGAACATGTGGTGGGCCCAGACGATGAAGCTCAGGATGGCGATCGAGCCGGTCGCATAGACCATGGAGGCGTAGCCAAACAGGCGCTTGCGGGCAAAGGCCGGGATGATGTGGCTGACGATGCCGAAGGCCGGCAAGATCATGATGTAGACCTCAGGGTGGCCGAAGAACCAGAAGATATGCTGGTACATCACCGGATCGCCACCGCCGGCGGGGTTGAAGAAGCTGGTGCCAAAGTGACGGTCAGTCAGCGTCATGGTGATGGCACCGGCCAGCACGGGCATCACGGCGATCAGCAGATAAGCGGTGATCAGCCAGGTCCAGACAAACATCGGCATCTTCATCAGGGTCATGCCGGGAGCGCGCATGTTCAGGATGGTCACGATGATGTTGATCGAGCCCATGATGGAGGAGGCACCCAGGATGTGCAGCGCAAAGATGCCGGCGTCCATCGACGGGCCCATCTGCAGAGTCAGCGGAGCGTACAGCGTCCAACCAGCCGCGGGCGCACCACCGGGCATGAAGAAGGAGCCGGCGAGCATCAGCGCGGCAGGGATCATCAGCCAGAAGCTGAAGTTGTTCATGCGGGCAAAAGCCATGTCGGCCGCGCCGATCTGCAGCGGGATCATCCAGTTCGCGAAGCCCACGAAGGCCGGCATGATGGCGCCGAACACCATGATCAGGCCATGCATGGTGGTGAGCTGGTTAAACAACTCCGGATTGACCACCTGCAGACCGGGCTGGAACAGCTCGGCGCGGATGATCAGCGCGAGCACGCCACCGATCATCAGCATGGTGAAGGCAAACAGCAGGTACAGCGTACCGATGTCCTTGTGGTTGGTGGCAAACACCCACCGGCGCCAACCGGTCGGTGCATGGTGGTCATGGTCGTGATCGTGTGCGTGGTGATCGAGAACTGCGCTCATGGCTCTACCCTTTTTGTTGGACTCGTACGACTCTGGTAATCACTTACGTGCGGCCTGAACCTGCGCCGGCTGCACCAGCTGCGCGGTCTTGTTGGACCAGCTGTTCTTGGCGTAAGTGATGACGGCCGCGATTTCGGTGTCGCTCAACTGCTTCCAGGATGGCATGGACCCGCCGGCTGCACCGTTGAGCAAGATGTTGACCGTCTTGAGGTGGTCGGCATCGAGCACGATAGCCGAGCCGTCGAGCGGCTTGATCGGGCCAGCTCCCTTGCCGTTGGCCTGGTGGCAGGCGGCGCAATTGGCGGCATAGACCTTCTCGCCGCGGGCGACCAGGTCGGCCTGTTGCCAGACCTTGCTGGGATCGTCTGCCAAGGCCGCAGCCTCCTTCAGGCGCTCCTTGGTCCAAGCAGAATACTGCTCGGCCGTCACCACCTTCACATGGATGGGCATGTAGGCGTGTTCCTTACCGCACAACTCTTGGCACTGTCCATAGAAGTCACCGGTCTTTTCAGCGCGGAACCAGGTGTCCCGCACAAAGCCAGGGATGGCGTCTTGCTTGATGCCAAACTGCGGCACCGCGAAAGCGTGAATCACATCGTTGGCAGTGGTGATGATGCGAATTTTCTGGTTGACCGGCACCACCAAAGGCTTGTCAACCTTAAGCAGATAGTCGTTGACGATTTCGCCCTTCTTGGGGCCGCCCGCATTGGACAAGGCGCGGTGACCGGCATCCAGAGTGGACACAAAGGCGATGCCCTCGCCCTCGCCTTTGATGTACTCATAGCCCCACTTCCACTGAATACCGGTGGCCTTGATCGTCAGATCGGCATTGGAGGTGTCTTTCTGGGCCACCAGCAGCTTGGTGGCCATGAGGGCCATGCCGATGACGATGAGGAAGGGCACCACGGTCCAGGCGATCTCGACGGCGGTCGACTCGTGGAAATTGGCCGGCTTATGGCCCACCGACTTGCGGTGCTTCCAGATGGAATAGAACATGACGCCAAAAACGGCGATGAAGATCACCAGGCAGATGATCATCATGGCCCAGTGCAGCCAGTTTTGCTCAGCAGCCAGCCGAGTGGCGGGCTCGGGCAAGTTGAGCTGAAACGGCTGCGGGCCGCCAGGCAGGTTGTAACTGGCTGCCGATGCGGCGCTGGACAAACCTGCACCGGCCAAAGCGATCCAAGTCGTAGCCTTGGACATGAGGTTCAACGCGGAGGGGATGAGCGCCTTGACGCTTGGCCTGCCGGGGCCCTGAATAAAGTTCATCTTCATTGCTTTTAGAGAGTAATCAACCGCCAAAAAAACTTGCTGATTATAGGCAGTGCCCGAGCCCACACCGCCAAAGACTGCAAGTTTGGTGTCAGATGTTGAGCATCAAGCCCCGCGCAGGGCCAGCCTCATTTCTCGGGCCAAAACAGGGCGCAATTGAGGCTGCAAATGACGCCCCACTGTCACCCGGCGGCCCTGCCCCGACACCTCGATCAGAGAACCGTCACCATTGCGCGGTTCGACCTTGACCCAGTCACGGACAAACTCGGTGCGTTCGGTATGCCCGCCATGTTCACACTCAACCACCAGTAAGCGGCCTTGCAGGGTGATTCTTTCACCGTCGCGCGCGTGACGCGCATACACCAGCAGCGCGGCGCCAAGCACCAGCACTTCCAGCCAGGCAAAGGGCATGACCAGGTGCGCCCCCATGAACCAAAACAGGGTGGCAATGCCCAGGGAAACCACACAAATACCGAGGTAAAACCGCAACAACTGAGCCGGCGACAGCGCGCAATTGCGCTGCAAGGACCACTGCAGCGCGGGTTCCTGGCCAGCATCTGATGGCTGGTGAGAAGCAAGTCTGAAGGAAGCAAGAACCAAGGTAAGCACCTTATCGAGCTCTAGGGCGGCGATGCCGCCCGCGTCGGCCGGACCATACCGGCTTCAACAGCTTCAAAGTTTACCGCCCTGGGCGATGACCTGCCATCAGCGAGGGCGATCGCGCTGCAGCATCTCGCGCATGGCCTCGACCGAGACGGTACTCAGAGGCCCGAGCTTGGGTCCAGCGGCGCTCTTGAGCGCATGGCCGTAGACCAACTCCACCGTCAGAGTCAGTCGGCCATCGGCCTGCCTAGGCCAGCGCTGCTCGATGGCGGCGACCAACTGCGAGCGCCAATTGCGCCCCCGCAAGGCCTGAAAACGCCCCGGATGCACATTGCGCCCCCATTGCCGCAGTTCAGCCAGCAGGGCCTCGCCGCGGGCAAAGGTCAGGGTCAGCCTCTCCATGTCCATAACGGGCTCGGCAAAGCCGCTGCCCACCAGCATGTCGCCCCAGTCGTGCATGTCGGTGAACTCGGCGCCAGCCGGCGGCCAACCCAGGTCCTGATAGAGCTGGCGCAGTTCCAGCGCGGTGTCGGGCCCCAAGCAGGAAAACATCACAAAGCCATCGGCCCGCAGCAGCCGCTGCCACTGCAGGAGCAGGGCCTGAGGCTCAACCTCGGTGTGCAGCACCATATTGGCCCAAATCAGGTCCTGCGTATGCGGCGCCGGCTCCTGCCAGGACAGGGACGGGCTGCGCCAGCGTTGCCACCAGGGTCGCTCAAAGCGCGGTCTTGCCAGGGCCAGACGCCCCGGCTCGGCCTCGACCATGCTCGCCGGCGCATTGCACCAGAGCATGAGCGTGCGGTGCGCAGCCTCGCCGCTGTTCAGAGGGCTCCAGTGGGTCCAGGCCCGAGGCTTGTAACGTATCCACTGCAAGCGCTCGAACATCCGGCGGGCCACTTCCTCATGCAGCCAGGGTGTGAGCCGTGGCGCCACCTGGGGCCAGCGCAGCACAGCCGGCCGGTCATAAGTGGGTGGAGTCTGGGGCTGGTTCACGTTCGCAGGACGAAAATTTGCGTCGCAGTATCGACTGGACAACGCGCTCAAAGGAGGCCAGTATAGAAGTCCGATGTGGTCCCGACTGCGTTCACTCATCCCCAGCCAGTGCGTGGTCTGCCGCAGCTGGCCCGGCCCGCTGCTGTGCCCAGACTGCAGCCATCGATTTGCCAACGCGCGGCCGCGCTGCCCCCGCTGCGCCCTGGCCTGGTCGGCCACCGCCGACATGCCCACCTGTCCGCAATGCCAGGGCCAGGCCCTGCCTATGCAAGCGTGCTTCGCAGCCGTCGACTACGGCTACCCCTGGGCAGAGCTACTGGGCGACTACAAGTTCCGGCAAGGCACCGGCTTGAGCGCATTGCTGGCCCAGCTGCTGCTGCAAACACCCGGGATCGGTGCATCGCTGGCGCAGCTGGGGCCGCAGGATCTGTTGCTGCCACTGCCGCTTTCCCAGCAACGCCTTGGAGAGCGCGGCTTCAACCAAGCCTGGGAGTTGGCGCGAGCCCTGCACCGCGCCAGTGGCTGCTCGGCCAGGCTCAGCGCAGGACTGCTGCTCAGGCTGCGTCATACCCAGGCGCAAAGCGAGCTGCCCCGCAACGAAAGGCTGAGCAATGTGCGCGGAGCCTTTTTGGTCGAGCCTGTGCGCAGCCTGGAGGTACGCGGTCGGCAGGTGGTGCTCGTCGACGATGTGATGACCAGCGGTGCCTCGCTCAGTGCCGCCACCCTGGCCCTGCTGGAGGCCGGCGCCTGCGGGGTGCAGGCCATGGTGGTGGCGCGCACGCCACCGTGAGCTGCAGCCGACACTTCAAGCGGCTGCGGATAATCGGGCCCATGTTCAACATCGTTCTGGTCCACCCGGAGATACCGCCCAACACCGGCAATGTGATCCGCCTGGCGGCTAACACCGGCTGCCGCCTGCATCTGGTCGAGCCCCTGGGTTTTGACATGGATGACCGCCAGCTGCGACGCGCCGGTCTGGACTATCACGAATACGCCAGCGTACTGCGCCATGCCAGCTGGGCACAGCTGCTGGCTCAGGAGCAGCCAGCAGCCCAGCGTACATTCGCCTTGACCACCCGCGGCTCACGGTCGGCCTTCGAGCTGAAATTCATGCCCGGCGACTGGCTGGTTTTTGGCAGCGAGACCTCAGGCTTGCCGAGCGAGCTGCGGGAGAGCTTTGCACCGGCTCAGCGCCTGCGTCTGCCCATGCGCGAAGGCCAGCGCAGCCTGAACCTGTCCAATGCGGTGGCAGTGACCGTGTTCGAGGCCTGGCGGCAATGCGGCTTTGGCGGCAGCGCGCAGCTTCAAGCCTGAAAAGGGGCTGCGCTCAGCGCAGCCCGTCCCACAGCAGCTTGGCACCGGTCAGGAACATGCCGGCGTAGATGAACTTGTAAAACAGGTTCTGGTTGATGCGTTTGGCCATGTTCACGCCGATAAAAACACCGAGCGGCACCAAAGGCAGGAGCACCACCGAGGTCAGCATATTGCGCATATCCAGCAGGCCCAGGAAGCCGTAGGGGACCCACTTGGACAGGTTGATGATAAAAAAGAAAAACGCCATCGTTGAAGTGAACAAGAGCGGATTGAGCTTGAGCGGAATCACATAAGCGTTGAGCGGCGGCCCGCCCGCATGCGCAATAAAACTGGTGAAACCCGAGATGACGGTGAGCACAGCGCCGATCCAGCGCGGCGGCGGCGGTGCGTCAGGCTTGGGCGGAAACATCAAGCGCTGGGCCAGGAAGAGCAAGGTAAAACCGCCCACCAGGGCCTCCACCACGCCTGGGCTGAGCCAGCGAAACAGCAAGAAACCCAGCACAGTGCCCACCAAACCACAGGGCACCAAGAACTTGATCAGACGCCAATCCAGGTGGCTGCGCAGGAAGGCCAGTCCGAGAATGTCGGTGAGAAACAGCAGCGGCATCATGATGGCCGCCGCCTCGGGCACGGTCACCGCCAGGGCCATCAGGGGCACGGCCAGGGAGCCAAAGCCGGTGCCAAAGCCGCTCTTGCTGATGCCCATCAACAAGACCGATGGAATGGCCACCGCATAAAAGAAAGGGTCGGTGATCAGCGGCAGGGCCATGGCGTTCGATTATCAGCCCAGCCCCAGCCGGGGTCAGTCGCACATGCGCAGCCGCCCACAACCGCAGGCGACGCTCAATGGGCTTCCAGGCCCAAATACGCTTTCTGGATTTCAGGCCGATTCATCATCTCGCGGGCCGGGCCCTCGGCAACGATGCGGCCTTCTTCCATGACATAAGCACGGTCAGCCGTCTCGAGCGCCATCGCCACGTTCTGCTCTACCAGCAAAACCGCCGTGCCCTGCGCATTGATCTGCTTAATCGCGGCAAACATGTCGAGCACGATGGATGGAGCCAGACCCAGCGATGGCTCATCGAGCAGCAGCAGCGTGGGGCCGGCCATCAGTGCACGCCCGATGGCCACCATCTGCTGTTGACCGCCCGAGAGCGAGCCGGCAGGGCTGTGCAGCTTGATCTTGAGCACCGGGAAAAGCGACAGCACCTGCTCCAGACGTTCGGCCCGCCGGGCCTTGGCCGACGCGATGAAGCTGCCCAGCTCCAGGTTCTCCAGCACGCTCATCTGGGTGAACAGGCGGCGGCCTTCGGGCACGATGGCTATGCCTGCCTCACAGAAGCGATGGCTGGGCAAGCGGGTAATGTCCTGACCCCGAAAACTCAGGCTGCCGTTCTTGACGGCATGCAGGCCAGCCACCGCGTTGATGAGAGTGGTCTTGCCGGCGCCGTTAGGGCCGACCACGCAGACCAGCTCCTTGTCGGCGCAGTGGATGGACACATCCCACAGGGCCGGCGCAGCGCCGTAGTTGACCGCGATCTGTTTGACTTCAAGCATGGGGCTTCCCCAGGTAGGCGCTGACAACTTGCGGATCACTCATCACCTGCTTGGCCGGGCCGACCGCCAACAGCTTGCCATGGTTGAGCACGGCCACCCGGTCGCACAGGGCCATCACCGCACGCATCACATGCTCGACGAACACGATGGTCGAGCCCTGGTCGCGAATGCGCCGGATCAGCACGATCGCCTCGTCGATCTCGCTCGGTGTCATGCCCGAGAGCACCTCGTCGAGCAGCACCAGACGCGGCCGGGCGGCCAGCGCCCGTGCCAGCTCCAGGAACTTGCGCTGGTGCAGGTTTAAATCATCGGGCAGGCTCTCGGCCTTGTGCGCCAAGCCGGTAAATTCCAGGCAGCGTCGGGCCTCTTCGGTAGCGCGCGCTCGGCCCATGGCCGCGCCACCGAACATGGCCGAGAGGATAACGTTTTCCAGCACCGTCATGTGCATGAAGGGGCGCGGAATCTGATAGGTGCGTGCGATGCCCGACTGCGCCACTTCATGCGCTGCCTTGCCCACCAACTCACGCCCCTCGAAGGCATAGGTGCCGCCGGTGGCCGGGTAGTGGCCGCTGACCACATTGATGAAGGTGGACTTGCCCGATCCATTGGGACCCAGCAGCCCTAGGATCTCGCCTTTGAAGACCTGCAGATCAACGTCGCTGAGCGCCTGCACGCCTTTGAAGGCCTTGGACAAACCACGGGTCTGCAGCAGCACCTGACCCGATTCGACGGCAGCCGCTGCCGACGCAACCACTGTTGCAGCTGGGCTCAAGGCTGGGTGTGCTTGAGCCCCCATGCTTTGCTCAAGCTCGCGGCTACGGCGGGCAGCAGCCTGGACGCGCCGCTTCATAAAAAAGCCCATCACCCCATTGGGCATGAACAGGATCACCAGGATCAGCACGATGCCCCCCAGGGCCTTACCCAGCAGGGGGTTGTTGCCGGCGGTGGCCACATACATCATGGTGGTGATCAGCGCAGCCCCCACCGCAGGGCCGGCCCAGTGCCGCGAGCCGCCCAGGCAACTCATGAGCACCACCGTCAGCGGCACGGTGATGTTGAAGGTCTCACCGACGGTGACGTACTGGACAAACAGAGCGTGAATGCCGCCAGCCAGGCCAGCCAAGGCGCTGGAAATCGCAAACGCGACCAGCTTGTAGCCGTAAGTGGGCACGCCCATGACCTCGGCCACATCCTCATCGTCGTGGATCGCAGACAGGCCTACGCCGAGCTTGGAGCTCTGCACCTTGTAGGCCACGAGGGCGGTCAGGACCGCCACCATCAGCACCATCAGGTAGAGCGAGGAGGCCGGCGAAGGACCGAGCTTGGGCACCTCCACAGCCATGAGGTAGACGCCAGGGCCGCCGTCGATCGGGGTGTTGATGATGATGGTGGCCACCACAAAGGTAACGGCCAGGGTCAGCAGGGCAAACAGCTCGCCGCGCACCGACTTGACCCGAAACACCACGGCACCGAGCAAGACCCCGAGCACCGCCGGCAGCAAAGCAGCCAAGGGCAAGGTGGCCAGGAAGGGCCAATCGAGCTTGCCCGCCAGCGCGGCGGTGGTGTACATGCCTACACCGTAGAACACGCCATGGCCAAAAGAGAAATAGCCCGAGTAGCCCGACAGGATGTTCCAGGACATCGCCAGGATCACCCAATGGCAGATCAGGTAGAGGAAGGACTCGTAAAAGGCGGGCAGGCCCAGCCACGGCACAAACGCCAAAACAGCGCCCGCGCCCAGGATGGCGGAGATGGTCTTGTTCATCGACTCAGGCCTTTCCAGGCCGCAGCAGCAGCATGAAGATCAATAGCGAAAACGAGACGATGGGCGCCCAGGACGGCGAGGCAACCGCCATGGTGACAGCCTCGCTGACCCCGATGATGATGCCGGCCACCAAAGGCCCGAGCGGGCTGCCCAGACCGCCCAGCATGACGGCTGCAAACACCACCCCCACCCAGGCAAAGATCTGCGAGGGAGCCAGCGTGAACGTCAGTGACAGGCAGACGCCGGCAATGGCCGCCAAAGCCGCACACAAGCCCGCCAAAATCAGCGACAAGCCACTTTGATTGATACCAAAGGCCGCCGCGATCGGCCCATCTTCGGCCATGGCCCGCAAGGCCTTGCCCAGATCGGTATAGCGCATGGCCGCCCAGATGGCCACGGCAATGCCGACGGCCAGTAAAAAAGTGATCAGTTCAGGGATCGGAATAAACAGCCCCGCCACCTTGAACTTCATGTCGTTGTAGCTCGACTCCAAGCGCCGGTAATCGGCCGTCCAGATGCCCTGGATCAGCGCCTCCAGCACCACCGTCAAGCCAAAAGTTGCCAGCAGCGAATTAAAGGGCGTGATGGCGAATTTGGACAAGGTCCACTGCATCAAGGCGCCGAACAGGAAAAACGCGGGCGGCAGGATCAGAAGGGCCCACAGCGGATCGATATGACCCACAGTGGCCATCTGATAGCTCAGGTAGGCGGCCAGAAACACCAGACCAAAGTGCGACAGGTTGATCTGCCTGAGCAGGCCCCAAGTCAGGCCCAGACCCAGACCGATAAGCCCGTACAGGGCCCCAATGAACACCCCCGAGAGGATGGATTGCAGCAATAAATTCCAACTCGGGAGGTTCATGATCGATCTGTGTCCAGGGACGAGGAGGCAACTGAGCGGGATTACTTGACTTGCAGCTTGGTGCCGGGCGCAGCGAACTGCTGCGGCCAAACCACCTGCCACTTGCCGTTTTGAATCTGCTTGATCTTCATCAGGTCATCGCCATAGTTGTTGGGGCCATCAAAGCGCAGACGGCCATGGATGGTGTCAATGCGGTTGGCCTTGATCCAGGCGGCGATGGCTTTGTCGTCCAGGCTATTGGCGCCCTTGACGCCCGCTTCCAGGATCTGCCAGGCCGAGTACGAAGCCGCAGCCTGGGTCTCGACGCTGGTGTCGGCCAGTTTGGCCTGGGTCGCGCGCTCGTTGAACACCTTGACGAACTGGGCGCCGGCCTGGTTGCTCAGGAAGGGCTGGTGTTCTTCAAAAATGGTCAGCGACATCGCGCCGCGGCCTTCGGGCGACTTGGACATCGGGCCAGGGGCCGGATACAGGTGGAAGTTCATCGGCGGCGTGTAGTCGATCTTTTTCATCGCCTCCAGCAGCATATTGCCCTCCAGGCCAATATCACCGATCCAGACCAAATCAGGCTTGGAGTCCTTGACGCGCGCCGCAATGGGGCCGAAATCGCGATTGCCGAATTCCCACTCGAGGAACAGCACCTCCTGCAGACCACGCTTTTTGGCCACCTCGCGGCCGCCCAGCGAGAGGAAGTGGATCGAGGGGAACTTGCTGGTGACGATGGCGATCGTCTTGGGTGGCTTGGGCGAAGCGGCCAGCATGTCAAACAGGGTGTTGGGCACCGTGGTTTGGGGCGTGGGGCCGAGCGACCAGGCCGGGAAATGCATGTCGTACTTGGCCAGGGAGGGAATGCCGAAGGTGTGGTGCACCAGCACCTTGCCATAACGCTGGG
>CANHGF010000057.1 GCA_947460065.1 Comamonadaceae bacterium | reverse complement strand
GGGAGCCGCGCCCGCGCGGCGATGCGGCGCCCGGTCAACAAGCGCCCCAACATCAGGGCGCTAGACTTACGCCATGACCCCAATCCTCATGCCCTCCCACGCGCAGTTTGCCAAGGCGCAAGCCGTGGCCCACCGTTTACGCATCTGGCTGTTGCTGCTGGCCGGCCTGACCTTGGGCCTGCCCGCCCTGGCACAGGCGCCCTACCCGAGTCGACCCATCAAGTGGATCGTGCCCTTCGCGCCGGGCGGCTCGGGTGACCTGATCGCCCGGGTGATGGCCGAGCGCATGAGCCAGGCTTTGGGCCAGCCGGTGCTGATCGACAACCGGGGCGGCAATGGCTCCGTCCTGGGCACCGAGATGGGCGCCCGCGCCGTGCCCGACGGCTATACCTGGGTGCTGAGCAATGGCGCGGCCATCACCACCGGGCCTTTGATGGGACAAAACATCAGCTACAAGCCGCTGGAGGACTTTGTCCACATCGCCCTGATTGGCAGCTTTGCCAATGCGCTGATCGTGCGCCACGACCATCCCGCCAAGTCGGTACAGGACCTGCTGGCGCTGGCGCGCGACAAGCCGGGCAAGCTCAGCTACGGCTCAGCGGGCGTGGGCTCGGCGGGCCATCTGACGGGGGAGTTGCTCAAGCAACTGAGCAAAATCCAGATGGTGCACGTACCTTACAAGGGGTCGGGGCCTGCGCTCAACGACCTCCTGGGCGGTCAGATCGATTTGATGTTCAACGCCCTCATCGCCTCGGCGCCGCACATACGCGCCGGCCGGGTCCGGGCCCTGGCCCTGACCAGCGCAGAGCGCGACCGGGACTTCCCGCAGGTGCCGACACTGGCCGAAGCCGTGCCCGGCGCCGTGGGTGATGCCTGGTTCGGCCTGTCGGTGCCAGCGCGCACGCCGCCGGCGGTGATCGAGCGTCTGCGCACCGAAATGGCCCGGGTGCTCAACGCACCCGAGACGCGCAACAAGCTCGCTGAGATGGGCATGAACACCCTGAACCTGGGACCCAAGGAGTTCCAGGACTTTTTGGGCCAGGAAATTCGCAAATGGGGGCCGGTGATCCGCTCAGCACAGATCAAGGTGGAGTGAGGGTTGATCTAAGCTCTGCCGTAACGGATCACCGCCTCGCCCGACGGCGTGGACATGTGCTCACTGACACTGCTGGGCAGCAGACTGCCCCGCCAAGCGACCGAACACTGCACCGGCCATCAAGCCCGATCCGCCTGGGTAACCAAAGTAGAACAGGCCCCCAAGCATTTCACCGGCGGCATACAGTCCCTGTATCGGCTGACCGCCGCGGTCCATGACGCGGGTCGACGACGGCTCTACCGCTACACCGCCGAAGGTGAAGGTAATCCCACAGCCGACCTGGTAGGCCTCAAACGGAGCCTGATCAATGGTCTGGGCCCAGTTTGACTTGGGCACGCTCAGCCCGCGTGTTCCTCGCCCGTCCTTGACCTGAGGGTCGAAAGTGCGTTCATGGTCGACAGCCGCGTTGAAACGCTGCACCTCATCGAGAAAGCCGGCCGCATCGACACCCTCCATGCGCGCAGCCAGTTCCTCCAGGGAGTCGGCCCGCACGCGGGTCACTTCCCGGATCCGGTATTCATCACGCAGCAATGGCAGCACTTTGGCATCGAAGACCTGCCAGGCGTTCTGGTCGGGCTGTTCCAAAACGATACGCCCCATGCGGGAATAGGTTTTGATCCGAAGATCCTGACCCTCGTCAACGAAGCGCCTGCCTAGGGCGTTGACCATGATGCTGTAGGGATAGCTGAACTTCTGATAGGCATCGCCCACCCGCAGGTTGCCGGTTTCAGGGGCGTTGTGGTCCCAGCAGACCGAGTGACAACCGGACCAATGCCCGCGCGACTGCGCGCCTGCGTCGATGGCCATACGGATGCCGTCACCCTGATTGAATCGGCTGCCCCGCACCTTGGCCAGCTCCCAGCCCGGGCCCAGGTAGCGGGCACGCCACTGGGGGTTGGCCTCAAATCCACCGCAGGCCAGCACCACGGCACTGCACCGCAGCTCAGATCGACCCTGAGGCCCGCGCACCCGCAGACCTACCACCCGTCCGTCCTCTTCGACCAGATCTAAGGCGGCCGTCTCGTAACGAATTTCAACCCCCAGACGCTGCGCAGCTTGGGTCTCGGCCGCGATCAAACCTTGGCCGCCGCCCCAGGCGTCAAGGGTAAGCTCACCGGAGAAGAAGAAACGACCGTCCCGCTTGACCGCACTGCGCCCCCAAATCGGGACGAACTTCACGCCGTGGCGGGCAAGCCAGCGCATGGTGTCGTGCGAGCGCTGAACCAGAACCTCGGCCAGATCGGGGTCGCAGCGATAGCGGGTCACACGGTAAAGGTCGTCAAAGTAGCGCTGCGCGCTGTAGGACGCAAAGTCGGTGCGCGCCAGCTCCTCGTCCGTCAGGTCTGGAACCAACTCACGAATATCCTGTGCCCCTGCATAGGTAAAGCGAAATGCGCCTGCGGCGTACCGGGAGTTTCCACCGCTTTCCTCCATCGGTGCCCGCTCGATCAACACCACGCGTCGCCCTGCCTCGGCCGCCGCGATGGCAGCCGACAGGGCAGCATTGCCCGCGCCGACCACCGCCACATCAAATATTTCAGTCATGTGCTGGCTCTAGCCTGCGGCGGCGCGGCGGCCAACTGCTGACCCACATGGCGGCCGGACACAAAAGCCCAGGCCAAATGGTGGCCGTGCCCATCGAGCAGCACGCCGCCCTGGCCGGCCGATCCGCAGGCCCACAAGCCTGGCACGGGCTGATCATCTCGGTCCAGCACCTGCAGCTTGTCATTGACCGTCAGTCCGCCCTCTGTGATGGTGATGTAACCACGCACCGGACCCAGGGCATAAAAAGGGCCGCTGATCTGATCGGGGTCGCGGCCAAGCTCGAGCCAATGCGCCCGCATCGATTCCAGCAGGGTGGCCGCCGGTATCTGCAAGAGGCCCGCCAGTGCCTCAAGCGTCTGCGCGCTTCGGTAAATATCGGGACGCGAATGCCGATAGTCACGCAGGTACGCATAGGCGATGCCCGGAGCCGTCGACACAAAATGGGGCCAGGCCTCAAAGCGGCTGGCCACCGCATGGTCCATCACGATATAGCCTCGATTGCCGGGGTCGAGCGTTAAAGCCCGGGCCGGGCTGGCCAGATCAAGGTCAATGCGTTTTCCCGATGCATTGATCAGGGCAGCGCCCTGTTTGAACAGTGCTGGCTCCGGGCCCAACACGGTGGTCACCAGGCGCATCATGAAGGGGCGAATCAGCGCAGCAGGCAAGTGCTCCAGAGACCACTGCATCAGCCCCGTGACCAAGCGCGAGGGTGGCAAACGAACCAGCCAGCTCGGCGATGTTGCCGGCACGAAACGCATGCGCGGAATGTAGAAGGCGGCATAGTCAGCATTGACCAGACGGGTACCGAACCGTTCCTCCATCAGCCGCAGGGGGCTGCCTGTGTTGAGGGGATAGACCGGCTCCGCATTGACCACGGGGGCCGAAAAGAAACGGGCCCGCATATCGCGGCTGCCGCTGAAATCTCCACTGGCCAGAACAACGGCCTGACGGGCATGCACGCTTGCTGAGCGCCCCCCAGACAAGGTCACGCGCACGCCAGCCACCCGGCCGTCTTGGACGATCAGATCCTGCAACTCGCACTGCGTCTGAAACTGCACGCCGGCCCGACGGCAATGGCGCAACAGGTGATACACCAGAGCACCTCCACCGGGCACTGCGTTGTGCATGCGCGGTCGCGAATGCGGTGTCTCCAACTGCGGCCCCACAAAACGCACACCCAATTGCATCAACCAGCGCAAGGTATCGGGGGCCTGATCCACCAACAAGCGTCTGAGCACCAAATTGTCGGGCCGATTGGCGCCCGCATTGACGGCATCCATGTCCGCAAAGTGTTGCTCACGGCTATCCTGCACACCTGCGCGCGCCTGATGCTCTGAAGAGCTGCAGGTGAAGGCGCCGACGGCCCAGGCGGTGGCCCCGCCTGGATTTGGCGCCTTATCGCAGACCCAGACGCGGGCTCCGCGGGCAGCCGCCTCCAGGGCGCAGGCCAAGCCAGAGCCACCTGCACCCACCACGATCACATCCACCTCCTGGGGCAGCACGAACTCGGGGGTAACTGTCATCACGCAGGCTCCATCAAGTCGGCCACCGCAATCAAGCCATAGCGGTAGACCTGAACGCCGAACCCGCAAATAACGCCCAAGGCGGCGCGGCTGAGGTAGGACGGCGGCCGATAGGACTCGCGCTGATAGGTGTTGGTGATATGAATCTCAATGACCGGAACCTGCACCGCCTTGACGGCATCGTGCAGGGCCAGCGAGGTTCGCGCATAAGCGCCCGGATTGATCACCACCGCTGAGCGCATGGCATGGGCTTCATGGACCCAGTCCAGTAAAACGCCCTCATGGTTGCTCTGCCTGAAATCGATCTCAAGGCCCAGCGAGGTGGCTGTGCGTTCGCACAGTTGACGAACGTCATCGAGCGTGGCGCGCCCGTACAACTCGGGCTCACGCGTGCCCAGCATATTGAGGTTCGAGCCATTGATGACCAGGACCTTGCGCGTGAGACCTGGATAGGCTCGAGCGCTCATTCGGGCTTGATCCCTGCGTCGGCCACCAACTTTTGGATGCGGCGGTAGTCATTGCGAATCAGCGCTCCAAACTCATCGGGTGAGTTGGGCTTGACGACGAAGCCCATCTCCGACAGCGCTTTGCGCAATTCAGGCTGCTCGAGCACCAGACGCAACTGCTCGCTGATGCGGCGCACAATGGGCGCGGGCGTTCCCGCCGGCGCGGCCAGCCCATACCAGCCTGCCACCTCAAAGCCAGCGATCGTCTCGGCGATGGCTGGCACATTGGGATATTGGGGCATGCGGGTGGGCGAAGTCACCGCAATGGGCCTGAGCTTACCGGTCTGCACATGCTGACCAAGGCCACCGAGCGACTGCACCGTCATGGAGGTGCGCCCGGCAATCAAGTCCAGCAGGACGGGCGCCTCACCGCGGTAGGGCACGTACTCAGCCTTGAAGCCTGCGGCATTGGCCAGCAGCATCATGGACAAATGGGCCTGACCGCCCACACCGCCATGTCCGCCCGTCAAAGCGCCCGGTCGCGACTTGCCGAAGGCAACCAACTCGGCCACATTAGTCACCGGCAGGGAAGGCGTGGTGACCAGCATGGAATAGACCTGCACCATCACGCCAATCGGCTGCAAATCCTTGAGGGGATCCAAAGGCATGTCCTTGGTCAGGTGCGGATTGACCGTGATGTTTTGAGTGATGGTTGTCAGCGTATAGCCGTCGGGCGCCGCCTTGGCACCAGCGGCAAAGCCAATATTGCCCCCGGCACCGCCTTTGTTTTCAATAACGATGCGCTGTCCCAGCGCTTTGGACAACTCATTGGCAACCAGCCGACTGGCCAAGTCCGAGCCTCCGCCCGGGGCGAAGGGAACAATCAGGGTAATCGGTCGGTTCGGATAGTCCTGGCCCTGAGCGGATACCGCGGCACAAACACCCGCCAAGCCCAGCGCGGCCAGCCACTGCACAGCACCCCTGCGGCACCAAAGTGAATTCATGATCATCTCCTCCTGGCGACTGCGCGCCCATTAAATAACTTTTTATAGTTCGCTCTGTGCAGTGGGTCAAGGGTGTATGCCCCCGCCCAGCCTGGATCAGTCAAGGGTTAAACGCACAATAAGCGCTGACTACGCGGCAAGGATTCTTGACCTAAAAGCGGACCATCCCCACGACAGGACCTCATGGAACCCATCATCGAAACAATCGTCGATTACGCCTGTCACATGCGCAACACCCGCCTGCCAATCCGAACCGAGCAGGCCTGCCGGCAGCGCCTGGTGGATTTGGTTGGCTGCGCGATGGCGGCTGTGCATGCGCCACCGGTTCGCATGGCCCGCCAGCTCGCACTGCGACCGGGGCTCCATGGACCGGCCCAGTTGATGGGTTCGCGCGCTAAAACCAGTCCGGAATTGGCGACGCTGACCAACGCCTTGATGGTGCGCTACCTCGACGGAGCAGACACCTTTCCTGGAGGCGGCGGACACCCAAGCGATACCTGGAGCGCCATCATGGCCATCGCCCAGGCCCAAGGCCGCACCCTGGGAGATGCAATGCAAGCAGCAGCATGCGCCTACGAGGTCTTTCATGCGGTCTTCAAAGGGGCTCACCTGCGCGAGCGCGGCATTGACAATGCCTTTTATGTCAGCCTGGCCAATGTCGTCGCTGTAGGTCAGTTGCTCAAACTGTCGCGCCAGCAGTTGGCCCATGCTCTGTCCATGGTCATCACTGCCAACGTGTCACTGGCCGTCGCGCGCACCGGCGCCCTGTCCATGTGGAAGTCCGGCGCCTCGGGCCATGCGGCCATGAATGCCGTGCTGGTCTGCCTGATGGCGGCGCAGGGCATGGAAGGGCCGGCCGAGCCGCTGAGCGGTCACCGGGGCCTTTTCGATCTGGTCGGCCCGTTCAAGATCGAAGCCCTCGGAGACGGCAGCCAGCATCCGATGTGCATCGAACGCTCGGACATGAAAGCCTACCTGTGTGACTACCACTCGCAGACGCCCATCCTCGCGGCCAGCCAACTGCACCAGCGCCTGGCCGGTCGCACCATTGCCAAGGTCACGATAGAAACCTATCCCTTTGCCCTGAGCGAGGCAGCCGGCGAGCCTGCGAAGTGGCACCCCCTGAATCGGGAAACGGCAGACCACAGCATGCCCTGGATCGTGGCCGGCGTCCTGATCGATGGTCAGTTTTCCGAGAACATCTACAGCCCACAGAAGCTGAGCGACCCCCAAATGCACGCCCTGACCGACCGCATCGCCGTCAGCGTTGCCGAGGACCTTAAAGATAGATTTCCAGCCGAAGTTCCCTGCCGCATGACCATCAGCACAGCTTGTGGCGCTACCCTGTCAGCAACGGAGCACCTGCCCTTAGGCCACCATCTCAAAGCGATGACACCCGAGCAAACGCAGGACAAGTTCAGCGCCCTGCTTGAACCAATTTTGTCCAGCACACAGCAAAAACAGGCCCTCGACTGGATGTGGCAGGCTCCGACCGTGCGAACCTTTGACGGCTTGTTCGATGCCCTGGCGGTGATGGACAGGGGCTGAGCAGCCCCCGGGTCACGCCCGCACTGCGCGAATGACCCGCACACTAAAATCCTTCCCTCCCCCATTAAGCACTTGACTGCCCCATAGCCTGCCTGCGGCTGAAGGAGCCATCGAACCCATGAAAATCCTCGTCACCGGTGCCGCCGGATTTATCGGCATGCACACCGCGCAGGCCCTGCTCAGCCAGGGTCATGAGGTCGTGGGTCTGGACAACCTCAACGACTACTACGATGTCAGTCTCAAGCGGGCGCGTTTGGCAGAATTGGCCCGTCACTCGAGGTTTGAATTTCATGAGTTGGGCATTGAGCATGGCGCCGAGCTGCAAGCCCTGTTTGCACAAGCCAAGCCGCAGCGGGTGGTGCACCTGGCAGCCCAAGCGGGCGTGCGCTACTCGCTGAGCAACCCCCAGGCCTATGCTGACTCTAATTTGCAGGGCTTCGTCAATATGCTCGAGGCCTGCCGCCACCATGCGGTCGAGCACCTGGTCTACGCCAGCAGCTCCAGCGTCTACGGCGGCAACACCGAGCTGCCTTTTTCTGAGAGCCAATCGGTCGATCAGCCCATCAGCTTGTACGCAGCCACCAAAAAGGCCAACGAGCTGATGGCCCATTCCTACAGCCACCTGTTCGGCCTGCCCTGCACCGGGGTGCGGCTGTTTACCGTGTACGGGCCCTGGGGCCGGCCCGACATGGCGCCCTACAAATTTGCCCAGGCCATCTGCGCCGGCCAGAGCATCGAGGTCTACAACCAGGGCGAAAGCCTGCGTGACTTCACCTATGTGGGCGATGCGGTCGAATCCATCGTGCGCCTGCTGGCCAAGTTACCCACCGCCGGCGCCGGGCCGGGCCTGGGCAGCAGCAGCGCGCCCTACCGAGTCTTCAATGTGGGCAACGGACAGCCGGTGGTGCTGCATGAATTCATCAGCGCACTGGAGGCCGCCCTGGGCCGCAGCGCCCACAAGATCATGCGCCCAGCCCAGCCCGGTGACATGAGCGCCACCGCCTGCGACAGCAGCGCCCTGGACGCCTGGATAGGCTTTCGGCCGGCTACGCCCCTGGCGCAAGGCGTGCAGCGTTTCGCCCACTGGTTCCTTGAATACCACCGGATCGCCTGAGCGCCGCGCTTGCGGTCGGCGATCACGTCGGCCAGCGCTCACAGCCAGACAGACGCTGAGCTGTACACCTTGACCATGCAATTGCCCCATCCCCCATCTGAATCAACACCAGTGCGACGCAGCTGGCTGTGGATGGGCTTGCGTCTGAGCCTGCCGGTGTTGCTGCTGGCCCTGGCCTGGCACTGGCTGCTGCGCCACGCCGACTTTGAGGCCCTGATGCGCCAGGCTCGCGGCCTGCCGACCTGGGCCTGGCTGGCTGCCGGCGCGGCCCTGGTGTGCGGCCACAGCCTGCGCGCGCTGCGCCTGCAGCGCCAGTGGCAGCACCTGCGACCCTTGGGCCTGGCGCACTGCCTGCGGTTGGTGCTCACCCACAACGCAGCGGTGATCTTGCTGCCACTGCGATCGGGCGAGGCGGGTTATCTGTGGCTGGTCTACCGCCATTGGGGCGTGCCCTGGCGCGAATCGGGCGCGAGCCTGCTGGCCTGGCGGCTGCAAGACGCCACCGTACTGATGCTGCTGGCGCTGGTGCTGCTGCTGCCCTGGAGCCCGGTGGCGCGCGGCCTGCTCCTGCTGTGTGCAGTGACCGTGCTGGTCTGCCTGCACAGGCCCGGCCAACTCTGGCTGGCCAGGCGCTGGCCCGCTCTGGTGCCAGGGCCACAGCCAGGCAGCGACCATTGGCTGCGCAGCGGCTGGCTTGCCAGCGCCGGCAACTGGAGCCTGAAGGTGCTGGCCTCGGGCGGCCTGATCATGGGTTTATCGGGCCTGGATTTGGCCAGCAGCCTGAGCGCCGCCCTGGGGGGCGAGTTGGCCGGGGTACAGCCCCTGCAAGGCCCGGCCGGCCTGGGAAGCTACGAGGCCGGCGTCTGGCTGGCGGCTCGCGCATCGGATACGCTACAGGCCACGGTGGTGGCTGCAGCCCTGGCCGTCCACGCTTTCGCCCTGGCCATTGCCCTGGGCGCAGCCGCCCTGGCCCAACTGATCCACGCACCTCCTTTGAAATCCGATCCAGCACCTGACCAGGCCCGCGCCGCATGAACAGCTCCACACCCAGCCAAATCGTCCCCGCAACGGCTCTGGCGCTGCCACCCCACCGCCTGTCGCTGGTGGTGCCGATGTACAACGAGGTCGACAACGCGGCACCGATGATCGACGAGGTGCAGCAGGCCCTGGCCAACTACGGCCAGCCCTGGGAGCTGATCGTGGTTGATGACGGCAGCAGCGACGGCACCGGCCGGCGCCTGCGCGAGCACGCGCGCAGCCTGGGCCCGCATGTGCGGGTGATCGAACTGGCCCGCAACTTCAAGCAGACCGCGGCCATGCAGGCGGGCATTGATGCAGCGCGCGGCGACGTGATCGTCACCATGGACGGCGACCTGCAAAACGACCCGCGCGACATCCCGCGCATGGTGGCGCGCCTGCTGGCCGAAGACCTGGATCTGGTGGCCGGCTGGCGCCACCAGCGCCAGGACGGCTTCATTTTGCGCAAGCTGCCCTCGCGCATCGCCAACCGCCTGATACGCAAGGTCAGCGGCCTGAACTTCCAGGACCTGGGCTGCAGCCTCAAGGTGTTTCGCGGCGATGTGCTGCGCCGCATACGGCTCTACGGCGAGATGCACCGCTTCATCCCGGCCTGGTTGGCGACCGTCACCAGCCCCTCGCGCATGGCCGAAGAAAAGGTCAATCACCGCGCGCGGCAAGCGGGCGTCTCCAAATACGGCATCAGCCGCACCTTTCGGGTGATCGTCGATTTGCTGGCGGTGCATTTTTTCCTGCGCTTTGGCAGCCGGCCTGGGCATTTTTTTGGCGGCCTGGGCCTGAGCGTGTTTGCCATCGGCAGCCTGATGCTGATGTATTTGGCGGTGCTCAAGCTACTGGGCGAATCGGTGGGCGGAAGGCCACTGTTGGCCCTGGGCTTTTTCCTGGTGATGGGCGGCGTGCAGCTGATCAGCACCGGCGTGCTGGCCGAGTTGCTGATGCGGGTCTATTACGACGGCGGCCATGCAAGGCCGTATCACGCCCGGCAGGAAACGACACAGGCCACCGATG
>CANHGF010000056.1 GCA_947460065.1 Comamonadaceae bacterium | reverse complement strand
TGCTCGCCGAGCAGGTGGTACAGCGAGCCGGGGCCGACGCTGGCGTAAGTCAGCGGCTTGCCCGCAGCAGCAGACTTGCGTGCATAGGCCAGCAGCTCCTCGCCGCTAGCAGCTGGCAGGTCCTTGCGGGCGAACATGGCCATGGGGTTGATGGTGATCATCTGCACCAGGCGGAAGTCTTCGGCCTTGTATTTGATGGCCGCATTCGACATGGGCGCCAGGATCAACTCGTTGGGCGAGCCCTGGAAAATCATGTGACCGTCCGCCGGGCTGGCCAGCAGCTTTTGCGCGGCGATGCCGCCACTGGCGCCGCCCAGGTTTTCCACCAGCACCGGCTGGCCCAATTGCTTGGACAGGGCGTTGTTCAAGGTGCGGGCGATCACGTCGGACAAGCCGCCGGCCGGGTAGGGCACCATCAGGGTGACGGGCTTGCTGGGAAATCCTTGTGCCAAAGCCGTACCGACGCTGGCCGCGCAGGCCAGAGCGAGGACACAGCGACGAAGGAAAGAGCGCGGGGCAACGGTCATAAATGTCTCCCTGTGGGTTTGAATGTGACGCTAATGCTAAGCATCCGGATTCGATGCGTCTATTGCATTATTTTTCTGGTAATAATGAGTTATCCGCATGATTTGGGATTTCAGCCATGAATATCCGCAGCCTGGAACATCTGCTGGCACTGGCCGAAACCGGCTCCTTCAGCAAGGCCGCTGAGCGCTGCTTTCTCACCCAGTCGGCGCTCAGTCGCAGCATACAAATGCTGGAGATCGACTTGGGCGGCAAGCTGCTCGACCGCATCGGCAAGCGCAACGAGCTCACGCCTTTGGGCCAGCAGGTGGTTGAACGCTCACGCGGCATCGTGCGTGATGCGGCCGAACTCAAACGCAGCGCCGAGTTGCTGCAAGAGGGCGCCGGCTTGATCCGCGTCGGGCTGGGTTCGGGCCCGGGCGCCTTGCTGATGCAGCCGCTGATGCGCCTGGGGGCCGAGCAGTACCCGCGAGTGCGGGTGAGCATCACCCGCGGCCCGACCGAGCTGCAGCTGGTGCAGCTGCGCGCACGCCAGCTCGACGCGATGGTGGTCGACGCGCGGCGGGTACAGCCTGCGCCAGATCTGCAGATCGAGCCTTTGGGCGAACTGCTGGCCGGCTTTATCTGCCGCGCCGACCACTCGCTGGCACGCAAGCGGGCCGTGAGCATGGCGCAGGTTCTGGCCTATCCGCTGGCTGGCATACCGCTGTCGGCCGAAGTCTCGCGCACCCTGCTTGAACAATACGGGCCGGGCACGCAAGCCGAAAAAATCACCGCCATCGAATGTGAGGACATCCCCGGCCTGATCGCCACCGTCGAGCAGACCCAAGCGATTTTTCTGGGCATCGTAGCTGCAGCGCGCGAGGGCTTGAAGGCCGGCCGGCTGTGCCAACTCAAGGTCGAGCCCGAGCTGGGCATAGGCGCCCGCTTTGCCTATGTCAGCCTGAGCGGGCGTACCGAGGCGCCGGTGATGCAGCTGTTGCGTCAGCTGGTGCGTGAGCAACTGCGCGACGAGCCGCAGCTGCCAAGCCGCAAACAGCGGGGATGAGGCGTGGTGCTGATCAAAGGCCGCATCGCGCCGAGGCGGCGCTCCCACCGAGGCGGCGCTCCCACCGAGGCGGCGCTCCCACCGAGGCGGCGCTCCCACCGGGGCGGCGGGCCGATCCAGGGAAGGCTCACTCCCCCTCAGCAGCCCAGACGATCGGCCAGTTGCAAGATATCGCGCACATGCAACTCGGGGCCAGGCTGGGGTGAGACGTCCTTAATGTGGGCAGCGCCAAATTCCAGTGGCCGCTCGATATAAGCGGCGCGCAGACCACAGGCCTGCGCGGCCTGCAGATCGTCGTGGTGGGCAGCGCAGAGCATCACCTCAGACGGCGCCACATCAAACACCTGGGCCACGCCCAGATAGGTAGCAGGGTCAGGCTTGTAGGCCCGAAACACCTCGGCCGAAAGGATGCAGTCCCAGGGCAGGCCGGCGCGCTTGGCCATGTTCGTGAGCAGGCCGATATTGCCATTGGACAAGGGCGCAATGGTGTAGCGCTTTTTCAGACGCTCAAGGCCGGCGACTGCATCGGGCCAGGCTGACAGGCGGTGCCAGACGCGGTTAAGGTGCGCCCGCTCGGCTTCGCCCAGATGCTTCAGACCAAATCGCGGCAAGATCTCGTCGAGGATGAGCCGATGCAGTTCGTCGATGCGGGTCCAGCCCAATTGCCCAGAACGCACCCGCTGCATGGCGGGCTGGTAGCCGGCCCGCCAGGCCAGCGCAAAAGCATCGCCATCGACCTGAGGATGCAGCGCCGCCATCTCGCGCACGATGCTGCCGTGCCAGTCGACCACCGTGCCGAACACATCGAAAGCCAAGACCTTGGGCGCTGGCTGGGCCATGAGCATTCCCAACTCAGGCCAGCAAGGCGTTAACCCGCCGCACATAGGCGGCCGGATCGTCGGGCAGACCACCTTCGGCCAGCAGAGCCTGATCGAACAGGATGTGGGCGTAGTCGTCGAAGTTGGCCTCGGCTGCCTCGAGTTTCTTGACCAAGGGGTGTCCGGCATTGACCTCCAAAACCGGCTTGACGGCCGGCGCGCTTTGCCCGGCGGCCTTGAGCATGCGCGCCAGTTGCATGGACATGCCGCCGTCTTGCACCACCAGACAGGCCGGCGAATCGACCAGGCGGGTGGTGGCGCGCACATCGGTGGCCTTGTCCTTGAGCGCCTCCTTGAGACGCTCGAGCACAGGCTTGAAGGCGGTCTCGGCCTGCTCGGCGGCCTTCTTTTCTTCCTCGTCCTGCAACTGACCGAGGTCAACCTGGCCCTTGGCCACGCTTTGCAGGGCGGTGCCATCAAACTCATTGAGAAAGCTCAGGGCCCACTCGTCGACCCGGTCGCTCATGAGCAGCACTTCGATGCCTTTTTTGCGGAAGATCTCCAACTGCGGGCTGCTGCGGGCCGCAGCCTGGGTCTCGGCGGTGATGTAGTAAATGGCCTGCTGGCCCTCTTTCATTCGGCTCTTGTAATCGGCCAGACCGACGCTGACGGTGTCGGAGGTGGTCGAGGCAAAGCGCAGCAGCTTGGCGATGCGCTCGCGGTTGGCAAAGTCTTCGCCCAGACCTTCCTTGAGCACCGGACCGAACTCGGCGTAGAAGGTCTTGAACTTCTCAGGCTCATTGGCCGCCAGGTCTTCGATCATCGACAGCACTCGGCGGGTGTTGCCCTCGCGGATAGCCTTGACCGCACGGCTTTCCTGCAAGATCTCGCGCGAAACGTTGAGCGGCAGATCGCTGGAATCGACCACGCCCTTGATGAAGCGCAGGTAGACCGGCAGCAGGGCCTCGGCGTCGTCCATGATGAAGACGCGCTTGACATAGAGCTTGACGCCCGGGGCCTTGTCGCGGTTGTACAAGTCGCCCGATGCCTTGGCCGGGATGTAGAGCAGCTGGGTAAATTCGGTAGAGCCCTCCACCCGGTTGTGGCTGAAGGCGAGCGGCGCCGCCTGGTCGTAGCTGAGCTGCTTGTAGAACTCCTCGTACTGCTCGGGCGTGATGTCCTTCTTGGACCGGCTCCACAAAGCACTGGCTTTGTTGACGGTTTCCCATTCGCCGGTCTTGACCATCTGGCCGGGTTGGTCGTTCTCGCCCTCCTGCCACTCCTCTTTGGGCATGAGAATGGGCAGGGAAATATGGTCGGAATACTTGCTGATGATGCCTTTGAGCTTCCAGGCACCGAGGTAATCGCCGGCGTCTTCTTTGAGGTGCAAGATGACGCTGCTGCCGCGCCCACTGCGCTCGATATCCTGCACCTCAAAGTCGCCGGTGCCCTCGCTGCTCCAGCGCACGCCTTGGTTGCTGGGCAAGCCGGCCCGGCGGCTTTCAACCGTGATGCGGTCGGCCACGATGAAGCCAGAATAAAAGCCGACGCCGAACTGGCCGATCAGCTGGGCGTCGTCTTTCTGGTCACCCGTCAGGCGAGTCATGAATTCACGGGTGCCGCTCTTGGCGATGGTGCCCAGGTTGTCGATGGCCTCCTGGCGCGACAGGCCGATGCCGTTGTCGGTGATGGTCAGCGTGCGGGCCTGGGTATCGATATCAATCCTGACCTGCAGCTCGGGCGCATCTTCGAACAAGGCACTGTCATTGAGCGCCTCGAAGCGCAGCTTGTCACAAGCATCCGAAGCATTGGATATGAGCTCGCGCAAAAAGATATCGGGATTGGAATAAAGAGAATGGGTCACCAGCTTGAGCAGCTGGGCCACCTCGGCCTGGAAGGAGTGGGTCTGAGAAGTCATGGAGGGCGAAATTGGGGCGCTGCGCCGGATTTCAAGAGCCCGACTGTGTCATGATCCACGCAAAGTCCTTCCTCCGCATGAACCCCACCGAACTTTGGGCATTGGTCGCGCTGGCCGCCGCCATGAGCTTCACCCCTGGCCCCAACACCACCCTGTCTGCCGCGCTGGGGGCCAACCTGGGGCTGCGGCGCGCTCTGCCCTTTGTCTGCTCGGTGCCGGTGGGCTGGAGCCTGCTGCTGACTTTGTGTGCACTGGGTCTGGGCGCCCTGATTCTGGCTGCGCCCGGGCTGGTCTGGGTGCTCAAAGCGGTGGGGGTGGGCTACCTACTGTGGCTGGCGCTGAAACTGGCCCGCAGCAGCAGTCTGAGCCAGTCGGCTGAGCCGGTGCAGGTCGGTTTTTTCCAGGGCATAGGGCTGCAGTTTCTCAACATCAAGGCCTGGATGCTGGCCCTGACTGTGGTCAGCGGCTGGGTGGCCGGCCAGGGCTCGGTGCTGGTGCGGCTGGCGCAGGTGGTGCCCGTCATGATGGTCTTTGCCTTTTGCAGCAACCTGAGCTACGCATGGGTGGGCTCGCTGCTGCGGCTGTGGCTGGCCGGTCCCGAGGGCAGCGGCCTGCGACTGCTGCGCTTTAACCGCCTGATGGCCGCCGTGCTGACCGCCACCGGTTTGTGGATTCTGCTGCAGTGATCACCGCAGTAGCCCAGCGCCGTGGCCTACTCCTGGGCCTGGTGGCCGTGGTGATTTTTTCGGTCACCCTGCCGGTGACGCGGCTGGCGGTAGGAACGCCGGATGCGCCGCAACTGTCGGGCACCTTCGTGGCCCTGTCCAGGGCGGTACTGGCCGCTGGCCTGTCCATCGTCTATCTGTTGGCCGTGCGCGCGCCCTGGCCCGAGCGCAGCCAATGGCTGCCCCTGACCGTGATTTCACTGGGCGTGGTGCTGGGCTTTCCGATCTGTACCTCCATCGCGCTGCAGCAGGTCGAAGCGGTTCACGCCAGCGCGATATTGGGCATGCTGCCGCTATCGACCGCTGTCATCGGGGCGGTGATGCACAAGCAGCGCCCGTCGCTGGGCTTCTGGCTGTGCGCCGGGCTGGGCAGCGCGCTGGTCATCACCTACGCCCTGCTGCGCGCCCCTGCGGGTGCGATCGCACTGCATCAGGCCGATGCGCTGTTGCTGCTGGCGATCATCTCGGCCTCCACGGGCTATGCCTGGGGCGCACGCCTGTCCGGTCAGATGCCCCCCGAACAGGTGATTTGCTGGTCCCTGGTGCTGGCGCTGCCACTGACCCTACCCGGCAGTTGGTGGACCTGGCCGCAGACGCAGGTCCAGGCCGGCACTTGGCTGGCACTGGGCTATCTGGCCATGTTTTCAATGTGGGTGGGCTTTTTCTTCTGGTACCGAGGCTTGGCAATGGGCGGCACCGTGCGGGTCAGCCAGGTGCAACTGCTGCAGCCGTTTTTGTCCATGCTGTTCGCGGTGATCCTCGTGGGTGAGCGCCTAGACGCGCTGACCGTGGGTTTTGCGCTAGCCGTGCTGGCCACGGTGGTGCTCGGGCGCAAGATGGCGGTGGCGCCCGGCCGCAAAGACTGAGGCTAGCCGGGGATGCGGGGAGGTATGCCCTCAGCGATGCAGCGGCCCATCGGTCTGCAGGGGCTCTTCGAAGACCCATCGCGCCGAGGGCGGCGCTCCCACCCCATCCGGCAGCAATGGGTACAGGATGTAGGAGCTGCGCCCTCGCAGCGATGCGGCGGTCAATAGGGCAGCCGGAGCGGTTTAAACGTCCCATCGCGCCGAGGGCGGCGCTCCCACCGGGGCAGCGCTGGGCCTGCGATGAAAGGTGTGGGAGCTGCTGTAGGATGACCACACTACACCACAGCATAGGAGACCCATCGCATGAAGCCCCTCGCCTTTCAAGCCCCCGCAGGCAGGCGCAGCGCGCTGCGCCTGCTCGGCGCTGCCCTGGTCGTGAGCGCCGCCAGCTTGAGCGTACAAGCCCAGGAATGGCCCAGCCGGCCAGTACGCATCGTCGTACCCTACCCTGCCGGTGGTGCGGTCGATATCGTCACCCGCGCCCTGGCCGACCGTCTGTCGGCGCAGTGGCGCCAGCCGGTGGTGGTGGAGAACAAGGCCGGCGCCGGCGGGCTGATTGGCGCCGACGCCGTCTCCAAAGCCACACCCGACGGCTACACCCTGGTCATGGCCACCGTCAGCAGCCACGCGATTGCGCCGGCCGTTTACCGCAAGATGCCCTACGACGCGGTGGCCGACTTTGGCGCCATCTCGCTGGTGGCGCTGACGCCCTACATCATCACCGTCCATCCCGATGTGCCGGCGACCAACCTGCGCGAGCTGATCGCCTACGCCAAAGCCAATCCGCGCAAGCTCAACTTTGGCTCCTCGGGCACCGGCACCACACCGCACCTGGCCGGCGAACTGTTTAACACCCAGGCCGGCACCCAGATCGCCCACGTGCCCTACAAAGGCAGCGCCCCCATGGTGGCTGACTTGCTCGGCGCGCAGGTCCAAGTGGCTTTTGACAACACCGTGATCCCCAACATCAAGGCCGGCAAGCTGCGCGGCCTGGCGGTCACTGGGCCAGCCCGCCTGGCTGCGGTGGCCGATATACCGACCGCTGCCGCAGCCGGCCTGCCCGGCTATGAAGAGGTGGGCTGGATGGGCCTGTATGCGCCCAAGGGTACGCCGATGGCGCTGCGCACGCGGCTGGCGCAAGACACCGCACGGGCGGCGGCGACCCCCGAGTTCGTCGCGCGCATGGAAGGCCTGGGCTTTCAGGCCCGCAGCAACAGCCCGGCTGAATTCGACGCCTACCTCAAGGCCGAACAGCAAAAATGGGCCAAGGTGGTCAAGGACGCGGGCGTGCCCCAGGAATAAGGCCCCTCGCATGAACAGCGCCACGCGAGCCTTTACCCAGGTCGACGTCTTTACCGACACGCCGTTGCTGGGCAATGCGCTCGCGGTGGTGCTGGAGGCCGAAGGTCTGAGCGATGCCCAGATGCAGGCCCTGGCCCAGTGGACGAATCTGTCAGAAACCGCCTTTGTACTGCCGCCCACCGAGGCTGGCGCCGACTACCGGGTGCGCATCTTCACCCCGGGCGGCGAGCTGCCTTTTGCAGGCCATCCCACCTTGGGCAGCTGTCATGCCTGGCTAGAAGCCGACGGCCAACCCCAAGACCCTGAGTTCATCGTGCAGCAATGCGCCGTGGGCCTGGTGCGCATTCGGCGGAGCGGCAGTCGCCTAGCCTTTGCCGCGCCAGCCTGCCGCCGCAGCCCCATCGCGCCGGAGTTGCTCGCACAGATCAGCGACGCTCTAGGCTTGCAGGGGGGGCAGTTGCGTGCCTCGCAAAGCCTGGACAACGGCCCGGTCTGGCTCAGCCTGCTGCTGGACGCGCCCGAGACGGTGCTGGCACTGCAGCCCGACCATGGTCGTCTGCGCGAGTTGGGCGTCAAAGTGGGGGTGGCTGCGGTTTACCGACAAACCGGCCCGGCGCTGATTGCCCGCGCCAACCGCGAAGCCCGTGCCAGCCGCAGTGAGACGGCACCCGCCAACCCAGAACCCGATCTGGAGGTGCGCGCTTTTGCCGCCGCCTCGGGCATTTTGGAAGACCCGGTGACCGGCAGCCTCAACGCCAGCCTGGCCCAGTGGCTGATGGCCGAGGGCCTGATGCACAGCAGCTACCTGGCCAGCCAGGGAAGCTGCCTGGGCCGGGCCGGTCAGGTGTATGTGCAGCGCGATGCCCAGGGCCAGGTCTGGGTCGGCGGGTCTAGCGTGAGCTGCATCCGCGGGCAGCTGGCGCTCTAGGACCCCGAGCGGTCGCGGTCGCGACCGGGGTCAGGCGCTGGCCTGGTCGAAAATTCCGGCCATGGGAACCCTCTACCTTGTGCGCCACGGCCAGGCCTCCTTCGGTGCCGACAACTACGACGTCCTGAGCGAGCTCGGCCATCGCCAGGCGCTGCGCCTGGGCCAATACCTGCGCGAGCGCGGCGTAAAGTTTGAAGCCTCGCTCACCGGCACCCTGGAGCGCCAAAGGCAAACCCACGCCGGCATTTGTCAGGGCCTGGGGCAAGGCCTGCAAGCGCTGGAGCAGCCGGCACTCAATGAATACGATAGCCACGCACTGATCGAGGCCATCCATCCCGAGCCGCTGGCCCGGCCCGATACGCCCGAGCTGTACCGCCATCACTTTCGCCTGCTGCGCCAGGCGCTGCAGGCCTGGATCGCCGGCCAGATCGCGCCACGCGGCATGCCCAGCTTTGAACAGTGGAGCGCAGGCATACGCGCTGCGCTAGACCATGTACGCCAGAACCATCAGGGCGCGGTGCTGCTGGTCTCCAGCGGCGGGCCGATTGCCACCGCCGTCGGCCAAATCATTGACGCTTCACCGACCAGCTGGATCGAGCTGAATTTGCGCATCCGCAATGCGTCAATCACCCAGTTTGAATTCAACCCCAAGCGCCACAGCCTGTTGACCTACAACACCCTGCCCCACCTCGACGGTCCGGCCTACGAAGACTGGATCAGCTATACCTAGGGTGTAGTGCGCTCTCGATGGCCAAGGCCTGAAGCCCTTTCACTGCACCCGGCACAGACAGTAGACGAACTGCTGCTCGGCACCCATGGGAGTGTGGTGCACTTCGAGCTGGCTGTCGACCAGCTCGAACTGCCGGCCAAACTGCTGGTGCAAAGAGTCGGCGTCGTAGCGCACCACATCAAGGCCGCTGCATTTGAGCGGCCCCTGCGGGCCGAAGGTGGCCACGATCACATGCCCCCCGGGCTTCATGCTGCGGGCCACCTGCTGCACATAGGCTGCCCTCTGGGCAGGCTCGGTCAAAAAATGGAAGACGGCGCGGTCGTGCCATACGTCATAGCTGCGCTCGGGCAGCTCAACCTCAGTGATGTCGGCCACCCGCCAGCTCACCGCATCGCCAGCAGGCCCCAGGCGCTTCTTGGCGAAATCAATCGCGGCCTGGGACAGATCGAGCACGGTCAGGTGGCGGTAGCCCTTGGCCAGCAGATCATCGACCAAGGTGGACTCCCCGCCACCCACATCGATGATGGCGGCAGACCGATCCGGCGCCACCTGCTCGATCAATTGCAAGGAGGTGTCAAGGTGCGGTGCGTACCAGCTGACCGAGTCAAAAGGCTTGGCCTGGTAGACCTTGTCCCAATGCGGTTGATTGGAATTCACGGTGGGCTCCGAGTGGCGGCGATGCGACCCAATATACCCCTGATTGAACGCCATTAGGCAGCGTCTTGCACCTGCAGCGTGTGGAGCTGCCCGACAATAAGCAGCCGGCCGCTCAAGCCCGAAAAGGCCGAGCCAGACCAACGATGCGCACCTGGATTTGTGCGACCGCTTTTGCAAGTTCAGCCCACACTCTGAGCGCCATTGAGCGAGGGATTTCAAAGATGATTAAAAACGTCAAACTCGGCGCAACCATCCTCGCGCTCTTGCTGGCGAGCGCCAGCTGGGCAGCCTTTCCAGACAAGCCCATCCGCGTGGTGATCGGATTTCCGGCAGGTGGGCCCTTGGACCAGCATGCACGCTTACTGCTTGAGCGCCTCGGCAGCGTGCTGGGCCAGCCCATCGTTATCGACTACAAAGCCGGCGCCGGCGGTACGGTGGGCGCGCAGGAGGTGATGCGGGCACCAGCCGACGGCCATACCCTGATGCTGGCTAACACCGGCGTCATGGTGATCAACCCCGGGCTCTATACCAAGCTGCCCTACCAGACGCTGCGCGACTTCACCCCGATCGCGCGCACCGCCATGCAGCCACTGGCCCTGCTGGTCAACCCCAACATCCCCGCCAGAACCCTGCCCGAATTCATGGCCTATGTCAGGGCGCGGCCCGGGCAGGTCAATTACGGCTCGGCGGGCAATGGGGGCATCAGCCATCTGGTGCCCGAGATGTTCAAAAGCGCCACCGGCCTGTTTATGGCGCACATCCCCTACCGCGGCAGCGCGCCGGCCTTCACCGACCTGATGGCCGGGCAGGTGCAGTTCATGGCCGAATCGATTCCGCAGGCGGCCAGTTATCACAAGCAGGGCAAGGTACGCGCCCTGGCGGTAACCAGCCGCGAGCGCAACCCAGCCCTGCCCGACATTCCTACCGTCATAGAAACCGGCCTCAAGGGTTTT
>CANHGF010000055.1 GCA_947460065.1 Comamonadaceae bacterium | reverse complement strand
TGAAATGCTTAACTTGGCATCGCTACAGGGGCCAGCCTCGATGTCTTACGCACCTGTCAATACAGGCAAGCGCGGCTATCGTTCGGTCGGGCCGAGCCGGCCGATGGCAGCTGAAACACGGACTCGTCATATTTCTGTCATGGCCAAGTCATATGATCGCTCACTTGATCCCTTCAGGGCCCGCGTTCACCGCCCTTAGACCCCTCATCCATGCAAGACGGAACCCGGCTGGCCGCGGTAGACCTCGGCTCAAACAGCTTCAGACTTGAAATCGGTCAGCTCGACCATGGCCTGATCCGTCGCTCCGACTACCTCAAGGAAACGGTGCGGCAAGGCGGCGAGCTCGATGCGCAGCGAAACCTCACTCCCCAGGCCATGCAGCGCGGCTGGGACTGCCTGGCACGCTTTGCCGAGCGCCTGTCGGGCTTCAAGCGCCACCAGGTGCGAGCGGTGGCCACCCAAACCTTGCGAGAAGCCCGAAACCGGGACGAATTCCTGGATCAGGCCCGCAAGATCTTGGGCTTTGCGATCGATGTGATTCCCGGACGCGAGGAAGCCCGCCTGATCTATCTCGGGGTAGCGCATTTGTTGCCCTACAGTCATGAGCGCCGCCTGGTGATCGACATTGGCGGACGCTCGACCGAAATGATCCTGGGTCAGCACCTGCAGGCCCAGACCCTGGAGTCTTGGCGGGTGGGCAGCGTCAGCTGGTCGCACAAATTCTTTCCCGACGGCCTGCTCACCGAGCAGGCCTTTGAGCGCGCCGAGGTGGCCGCCAAGGCGGTGCTTGAAGAGGCTCTGCCCGCGTTTTCTCGGCTGCATTGGGACAGTGCCTATGGATCCTCCGGGACCGTCAACGCGGTGGCCGACGCACTGCAGGCCAGTGGCTGGGAGGCGGGCGTGATCAGCCAGGACGCGCTGGACTGGCTGCTCGACAAACTGCTGCGCGCCCAAAGCGCGGACCGCATCAAGCTCGAAGGCCTCAAGGAGGATCGGCGAGCGGTCATTGGCGGCGGGGTGAGTGTGCTGCGGGCGATCTTTTCTTTGTTGGATATCACCGAAATCAAGTCAGCCGAGGGCGCGCTGCGCCACGGCGTCCTCTACGACCTGCTTGATCGCCAGGACGACCAAACCGATCTGCGGGCCAGGACGGTTGAACACCTGATGCTCAAGTATCGGGTCGATGTACGTCAGGCAGCGCGGGTCAGCCGAACCGCGCAAGCGCTTCTAGGGCAGGCGCCGCCAGACCACGATCTCCACCGGCTAAAGCGCAAGCTGGACTGGGCGGCGCAGTTGCACTACATCGGCAGCCATGTCTCCCATCAGGAGTACCACAAACACGGCGCCTATTTGCTCGACCACGCCGATGCGCCGGGCTTTTCGCTCGAAGAACTTCACCGGCTCAGTCAACTTGTGCTCGGCCACCGCGGCAAGCTGCGCAAGATGGAACACTGGTTTTCAGACCCGGTCTTCATGCGCCAGCTCTTGAGCCTGCGGCTGGCCGTCATCCTCTGCCATGCTCATCGAGACCCAGAGCTGGCGAGCATCCACTTGCACCAAGAGGCGCGCGAGCTGCGACTGTCGGTAGCCAGTGACTGGGCCTTGCGCTACCCCCAATCCATGCACCTGCTGACGGAAGAATGCGCAGCGTGGAGCAGGACGCCCTGGCCCTGGACTTTGCGCAGCGACTGAAGGCTGGGCGACTGCGGGCTTGTTCATAGGCGGCGCCGCCACTTGGGCACGGCTATCACCTTCAAAAGCATGACACTGTGGCGCCGGCATTGGACGGGATTTGCCTCGCTCCGGAAAACGATATAAACTGTTTATACCGTTTAACCAGGAGATTGACATGGCCACCAGCGCCCGAAAAACCACCACCTCCACCCGCACCGCAGCGCGCAAGACCGTTGCAGGGACGGCCAAGCCTGCTGCAAAGCGCAAGCCCGCTACAAGGACCAGGGCTCAGCCGGCACCTGTGGCCGCCGCAAATCCAGCGCCCTCCAGCGGCCCTGCACTGCCTGCTGAGAAAGTAGCCAGCCAAGCTGAGAAAATCGAAAAAGTCAAAAAGCCCAAGCTGGTGCGCGACAGCTTCACCATCCCCAAGTCCGAATACATGGCGATCGAAACGCTCAAGCAGCGCGCCGCCAAGATGGCCATGACGCCCAAGAAAAGCGAATTGCTGCGCGCTGGGCTGATGCTGCTGGCCAGTCTTGGGGATACGGCCCTGGGCAAGGCCTTGACCGCCGTGCCGACCATCAAAACCGGGCGTCCCAAAGGCTAAGGCGCAAGGCTGGGGTGCCCAGGGCAGCTGCGTCCGCCCGCTTGAATCCGCAGGAGGCGCCTAGCGCAGATCGGGCGAGTGAACGGCCAACAGCACCGTCTGGCTTTGGCCGTCGCGCTCGCGCGAGCGCAGCCACCAAACGCCGCCTTTGCGCACCGACAAGTCCAGCTGCGGCAAACCCAGCAGGCGTGCCGCGACCCGGCCCAGCGTGGGCTGGTGACCCACCACCAAAACAGGGTGCTTGCTGTCGGGCCACTGAGCGGCCTGCAACAAGTCATCAGCGCTGCGATCGGGCGCTAGCTGCTCGCAGATCTTGAATTTTCGTCCCAGATTGAGCGCAGTCTGCTCGCAGCGCAGGGCCGGGCTGACCAAAATTCGGGTGGACTCGCTCATCTGATGGTCCAGCCATGCGGCCATGCGGGCGGCATGCTTTTGCCCGCGACCGGTCAAGCTGCGGGCCAGGTCGCGGCGCACCATCTCCAGCCGGTCGTCGACCGGATCGGCCTCCTGCGCATCGGCGTGGCGCCACAAAATCAGGTCCATATTTACCGGTTCTTGCTGCCGGTCACGCCGTAGCGCGCCATCAGCGCCAATTGAGCGCTGTGTCGGCGCTGGCGCGGCGCAGGCTGGGCCGGCAGGTAGCTGCCATCGGGCTGAAGCTGCCAGGCGTCGCGACTGTCATGGAGGTAAGCCACCAAACATTCGTCGATCAAGCGCTGGCGTATCGACGGATCTGTCACCGGCCAGGCCAGCTCGACGCGACCGAACATGTTGCGGTTCATCCAGTCGGCGCTCGAGAGGAACAAGCTGTCCTCCTGGCCGTCACTGAAGTAAAACAAGCGTGAATGCTCTAAAAAGCGGCCCACCACTGAGCGAACGCGAATATTGTCGGTTTGCCCAGGCACCTGCGCCGGCAACATGCAGGCGCCCCGCACGATCAAATCAATCTGCACACCTTGCCGACCCGCCCCCATCAATGCCCGAATCAGCTTTTCATCGGTCAAGGAATTCATCTTGGCCACGATGCGCGCCTGCCCGCCTTGAGCGGCAGATCGGGCCAGAGCCTCGATCTTCTCCATGAGGCTGCCGTGCAAGGCATGCGGGGCCACCAGCAGGCGATTGAGCTTGGGCAGGCGACTTTGGCTGCCCAGATGATAAAAAAGATGTTCCACATCCTGGGTCAGCACAGGATCGGCCGACAGATAGCTCACATCGGTATAAAGGCGAGCGGTACGGGGGTTGTAATTGCCGGTCGACAGGTGCACATAGCGCTTGATGGAGCGCCCTTCCCTGCGCGTCACCAACAGCATCTTGGCATGGGTCTTCAAGCCCAAGACGCCATAGACCACCTGGGCTCCAATCGATTCGAGCATCTCAGCCCAATTGATATTGGCCTCCTCGTCAAAGCGAGCCTTGAGTTCGACCACCACCATGACTTCTTTGCCACGGCGTACCGCCTCACGCAGCAGCTTCATCATTTCGGAATCGGAGCCCGTGCGGTACACCGTCTGCCGTATCGCCAGCACCTGGGGGTCTTCCACCGCCTGTCGCAGGAAGTCGATGACCGCATCAAAACTTTCAAACGGCTGATGCAGGCACACGTCGCCCTGCTTCAAACGCTCGAACAGGTCCTGCCCCGGAACCAACTGGCGGGGGTAGCTGGCCTGATAGGTGGGCCACATCAGGGCGGGGTCGGCGACCAAATCGATCAATTGGGTGAGCCGGTTGAGGTTCACCGGTCCATGGACCCGGTATACCGACTGCACGGGCAAGTCGAACTGCTGCAACAAAAAGTCGACGAGAAACTGCGAACAGCCCGAAGACACCTCCAGCCTCACCGCCTCGCCAAAGTGCCGATGCTCCAGGCCAGCACGCAGGGCCGACCTCAGATCGGCCACATCAGCCTCCTGCACCGCCAGGTCCGAATTTCGAGTGACGCGGAACTGGGAAAAATGAAGCACCTCGCGGCCCGCAAAGAGCTCGTGCAAATGGGCCCGAATCACACTCGACAAAGACACGAACAAGCGGCCCTTGCTGCACAGGCGATCGGGCAACGCGATGATGCGCGGCAGCACCCTCGGCACCTTGACGATGGCCACCTCGTTGTGACGGCCGAACGCATCCTTGCCCTGCAGACGAACGATGAAATTGAGCGACTTGTTAGCCACCATCGGAAAGGGGTGCGAAGGATCCAGACTGACTGGCACCAGCAAGGGCCGCACCTCGCGCCGAAAGTACGACTGCACCCAACTACGCTGCTCGGCATTGCGCTCACCATGCGCCACGATTTCAATACCGCTGCGCTGAAACAGTGGGGTCAGTACGTCGTTGTAAAGCGCGTACTGACGCTCCACCAGGGCATGCGCTGCGGCCGAGATCTGTTCAAAGATCGGCAAGCCGCCATGGCCAGCGCGCGAGGCCTGCAGGTGCGGCGCCATGCGGACCTCAAAAAACTCATCCAGGTTGGAAGAAACAATGCAAAGGTAGCGCAGCCGCTCGAGCAAGGGCACGTCCTCGCGCGTGACCATGGCCAGCACCCGTTCATTAAAGGCGAGCAAACTGCCGTCGCGATCGAGCAGTGCCACCGGGGCAGGATGCGAGCCAGCATCGAGCCCGGCGGGCCCGGCGGACTTCTTGAGCGACGATGCTGAATTCATGAGATGCGTCACAAGCCTGGAGCTTTTGTTGCCTTGAATCTAGTCGCTTAATGTGACCGTCTCATGACAATTCGGTTGCAAAATGTCGGCGGTAGCGGGACGGCAGGTCCTGGGTGCGCATCATCATGGGCAGATCGGCGGCATTGAAATCCGGGTCCCAGGCCGGAGGGCCCAGCACCTTGGCTCCCAGGCGCAGGTAGCCCCTGATCAGCGCCGGCGGCTCCACGTCCTGGCTGTCGTCAAAACGGTGTACCGGTAGCGGCAAGCGCGGCAGCACCTGGCAGTCCAGCGGCGCCAGGGATGTGGCCCGAACCTGCCGCCAGATGCTCGCTGCAGCCTGGCCTGCGGCCAGGCCCTGATGCTGCATCGGGATGCTGGCGCAACCTATCATCACATCGAGCTGATTGCGCAGCATAAACTGGGTCAGAGCGCCCCACAAGGCCAGAATCACCCCGCCATGCCTGTGCTCGGCATGTACACAGCTGCGGCCCAGTTCCACCATGCGGCTGCGCAGATCGCGCAGCCGGGTCAGGTCAAACTCCAGGTCGGCGTAAAAGCTGCCCACTCGCGCGGCCTGCGCGGGGGTGAGCACCCGGTATGTGCCGATGACTGCGTTGCTGTCGCTGTCGCGCACCAGCAGATGCTCGCAATAGTCATCGAACAGATCGATGTCATGGCCGGCCAGCGGGCCGCTCAGACGAGCGCCCATTTCATCGGCAAAAACCTGATAGCGCAGGCGCTGGGCCTGCCGGACCTCATCCAAATGGCGCGCCCAACTGACCTTGATGCAGCGCGCAGCCAGCGGGGCGAGCGCACCCTGAGCAAGGGCTGGGCGGTGAGCGGCCTGGCTGGGGACATGAATGGACGACAGGGTTGAGGCGGGACTGAGCAGTTCGTTCATGGATTCTGTGGGGAGGTCAGGTTCGTTGAGGACAGCGTGCCGCCGGCCAGCGCTTGCAAGGCCTTGAGCCCCTCGCGCGAGCTGCCAACAAAGCGCAAGCCGCCTGGGGTGCTGGCCAGGTAAGTCGCGGTGCGTTGCAGGATCACCAGGCTGGCCTGTTTGAGGGAGCAAAGGGGGGCGGCTGCACCGATGCGCTCGCTCGCAGGCGACACACTCGAGGCAGTCAAGAGTGGAGGGTGTTGTGCATCCATGCATGGATTGTTCGGTTCGGCAGCGACAGCTGCATGTCAATTTCAAGGCAGTTTTATGACAGGTCCTTCCTCCATCCTTGAGGACCCAGCCGCACTGCTATGCTGAGCTTGTTCGTCTCCGCCCCACTGACTCCGGCATGCCCACCTCCCCCCACCGCAACGTCATCCTGCTGGGACTGGCCCAGTTGCTGGCCTGGGGCTCGACCTACTACCTGCCGGCCATGCTGGCCCTGCCGATGGCGCGCGATCTGGGCATAAGCAACGGCATGGTCTTCGCCGCTTTTTCCTGGGCTCTGATCGTCTCAGCCCTGCTCGGCCCGGCTGCCGGCTGGGCATCGGACAAGTTCGGCGGGCGGGCGGTGCTGATGTTCGCCAGCGGCTTGCTGGCCGCGGCGCTAGCGCTGCTGTCGCAGGCGCAGGGCGCGCTACAGCTGTTTGCCGCCTGGAGCCTGATCGGCGCGGGCATGGCCGCCGGCCTTTACGAGGGCGCGTTCGCGGCTGCGGTGCAGTTTTACGGGCGCGATGCACGCGGGCCGATCACCGGCATCACGCTGCTCGGTGGTCTGGCCAGCACGGTGGCCTGGCCGGCATCGGCCTGGCTTGAGATCAATATGGGCTGGCGCGAGGCCTGTCTTGCATGGGCGGCGGTGCACCTGCTGATCAACCTGCCGCTGTACGGTTTTTTGCGTAAGCCTCAGGCACAGCAGACAGCCCCTGAATCAGTGGCACAGGAATCTGCAAGCGCGGCTCACAGCCCCGAGCGGATCATCGAACTGAAGCCGGAACTCAGCGCCGCTCAACAACAGCGGGCTGCCATGCTGCTGGCCCTCATCTTTGCGCTGACCTGGTTCATCAGCACCGCCATGGCCGCTCATCTGCCCCGCTTGCTGCAGGTACAGGGCATAGATCTGGCCACAGCGCTGCTGCTGGGCAGCCTGATAGGCCCGGCCCAAGTGGCCGGCCGCCTGCTGGAGTACACCGTGTTGCGGCACCAGCACCCGCTGCTATCGGCCCGACTGGCCGGTGCGATGCATCCCCTGGGCGCAGCACTGTTCATGCTCGCCGGCGCGCCGGCCGGCGCATTGTTCGCGCTGCTGCACGGCGTCGGCAACGGCGTGCTGACCATTGCCAAAGGGGTGTTGCCCCTGGTCCTTTTTGGCGCTCAAGGCTATGCCTTGCGCCAAGGCCTGTTGATGGTTCCGGCCCGGTTTGCGCAGGCGCTGGCACCGCTGGCTTTTGCCGTGGCGTTGGACCACTGGGGCGGCCAGGCGTTGTGGCTGAGTACGGCCCTGGGGCTGATCTGCCTGGGCGCTTTGCTGGCGCTGCCTGAACCCAGACCCAAAAGATGAGCCTAGAGACGGATGGGGCGCGCCCTCGGGCGAAAAAACAAGCTGCTTAGACGGCCAAGCTCAGCACAGTGGATCCAGGCCGACAACAGATCAAGCAAGGACCGCCGCTTGCATGGCGGACCGTGCCAGCTGCGACACCCGCCGCGGCGCTTCACCCTTGAGCCTGTGATCGCTCCAGACCTGTCGCCACCTGCGCGAGCCGGTCTGACCGTGGCGCAGGCCCAGCATGTGGCGGGCCACCATGGACCAGGGCACTCCCTTTAAGGCCTGGCGCTCCATGTACTCGACCATAGCATCTTCGACTTCATCACGGTTCAGGCCGGGGTCAGCAAGGCCAAAAAATTCAGCATCCCAACTGGCCAGCCACCAGGGCTGGTGATAGGCCTGGCGCCCAATCATCACGCCGTCCACGGCCTGCAGCTGCGCTTGCACCTGCTCGCCGGTGGTGATCCCGCCATTGATGGCAATGGTGAGCGCCGGGAAATCATGCTTAAGCCTGTGCACCAGCTCGTAGCGCAGCGGCGGAATTTGACGGTTCTCTTTGGGGCTCAGACCTTGCAACCAGGCATTGCGCGCGTGCACGATAAAGGTCTGACAGCCAGCCTCGCTGACCTGCCCGACAAAGTCGCGCACGAACTCATAACTCTCCACCCGGTCTATGCCAATGCGGTGCTTGACCGTCACCGGCAGACTCACCGCATCACGCATGGCCTTGACCCCATCGGCCACGGTGGCGGGCTCGGCCATCAGACAAGCCCCAAAAGCGCCGCGCTGCACCCGCTCGCTCGGGCAGCCGCAGTTCAGGTTGATCTCGTCATAGCCCCACTGCTCACCCAGGCGGGCCGAACGCGCCAAATCGGCAGGTTCGCTCCCCCCCAATTGCAAGGCCAGCGGATGCTCCACCTCGTTGAAATCCAGATGCCGGGGCACATCGCCATGCAGCAGCACGCCGGTGGTCACCATTTCGGTGTAGAGCAGCGCACGCTTGGACAGCAACCGGTGCAGGTAACGGCAATGCCGATCGGTCCAGTCCATCATGGGCGCCACGGACAGGCGCCAGGGGCTCAGGGGCTGGTCGCAAGAAGATGAGGTCTGCACTGGGAATCGGTGAAATCTGATCGCCCAATTGTCGGTCATGCGGGCTGCTGCTGCGCCGCACCGTCCCAGGCCTTAGGCTTAGACGCAGCCTGCTTGAACTGCGCGTACGAAGCCCCTGTCAGGAACTTCGTTTGACGGGCAGCAGCCAGGTCAGCCAGGCGCAGACAGCGAGCATCAGCGCCGAGCCGATGAGGGCGTAGAGCAGACCGCCCCACTGGTAGAGCAAGCCCGACAGCAAGGTGCCTGAAAAACGGCCCAGCGCATTGGCCGCGTAATAAAAGCCCACATCCTCGGCGGCCTTCTCGCTGCCGGCATAGGCCAAGATGAGGTAGGAATGCACCGAAGAATTGACCGCAAAAGCAAAACCAAACAAGACCAGGCCGCCCACCACTACGGCGGTGGCTGGGCCCCAGTGCAGGCTCAGGGCCAAGGCCATGGCCGCCGGCACCACCGCCAGCGCCGCAGACCAGGTCCTGGCAGCCGGCACCTCGGTGCTCAGGCCGTCGGCGCTGCGTTTGACCCAGCGCGGCGCCAGCGCCTGCACCAAGCCATAGCCTACGGTCCAAGCCGCCAGGAAGGAGCCCACCATGGTGAAGGTCCAGCCGGCGGCGTATAAAAAAACGGGCAGACTCACCACAAACCAGACATCGCGCGCGCCGAAGAGCACAACCCGAGCGGCAGCCAGGGTGTTGATGCCCGGGCCTTTGGCAAACAGTTCACGCGCCGAGCGCGATGCACGGGCCTTGCCCATCAGGCGCGGCAGACTCAACAGCACGCCCGCAAGCACCAGGCTGAGTAATGCAGCCATAGACCACAAGGCACCTTGAAAGCCCAGGGTCTGCAGCAGCAGACCGCCCAGGAAAAAGCCCAGACCCTTCATCGCGTTCTTGCTGCCGGTGAACCAGGCCACCCATTTGAAAAGCTGGCCACTGCCCTGCTCCTGAGCGGCCGCCTGGGTGAGCTTGATGGCCGACTTGCTGGCGGTCTTGGTCAGGTCCTTGGCCACGCCGCATATACCCTGAGCCAACACCACCCAAGCCACCGACATGGCCGCGCTCCAGCCAGGCTGCAGCGCCGACAGCACGATAAAGCCGACGATCTGTGTGCTCAGCCCCACCACCAGCATGCGGGTAATGCCGTGACGCGCCGCCAGCCAGCCGCCCAACAGATTGGCCACAATGCCGGCCGCCTCATAAAGCAGAAACAAGAAGGCCAAGGTGATGGCCGAATAACCCAGCTTGTAAAAGTGCAGCAGCACCAGCATGCGCAAGGCGCCATCGGTCAGGGTAAAGCCCCAGTAGGCCGATGTGACGATGGCGTAATGACGAACTGCAGACTGCATCAAAAGGGACCGCGCAAGGAGCTTACGAGCTCGCGCTGAGCTTCCATCAAAGGCCGGCACGCTCCAGGTGGCAGGCCAGATCGACCATGCGACAGGCATAGCCCATCTCATTGTCGTACCAAGCATAGACCTTGAGCAGCGTACCGTCGGTCACCAAGGTCGAGGGCGCGTCGACGATGGCGCTGCGGGTGTCGCGCGCATAGTCGGCGCTGACCAGGGGTCGCTCCTCGTAGCCTAGGATGCCCGCCAGCGGCCCGGCCGCGGCCTGCTTGAACAGGGCGTTTACTTCCTCGGCGGTGGTCGGGCGTTGCAGCTCAAAAACGCAATCGGTCAGCGAGGCGTTGAGCACGGGCGCGCGAACCGCGTGGCCATTGAGTTTGCCCTTGAGTTCGGGGTAAATCAGCGCAATCGCAGTGGCACTGCCGGTGGTGGTGGGCGCCAGGCTCATCATCGCGCTGCGGGCGCGGCGCAGGTCTTTGTGCAGCGCATCGACCACCACATTGGTGTTGGTCGGGTCATGGATGGTGGTGATCTGCCCGTGCCGTATGCCCAGGTTTTCATGCACGACCTTGACCACCGGCGCCAAGCAGTTGGTGGTGCACGACGCAGCCGTGACGATGCGGTCCTTGCTCGGGTCGTACTGGTGCTCGTTGACCCCGACCACCACATTGAGGACACCCCCGGTCTTCACCGGCGCCGCCACGATGACGCGCTTGGCACCGCGCTCGAGATGGCCGACGAT
>CANHGF010000054.1 GCA_947460065.1 Comamonadaceae bacterium | reverse complement strand
TGCAAAGTGACGCTGGCTCGCGCAATGCCGCGCTGCTCTAGGGCGTCGAGCCCGCCCTGGTCAAAGTGCAGGGCCGCCGTGGGCGCGGCCACCGCGCCAGGTCGAGCCGCGAAGACGGTCTGGTAGCGGGCCTCGTCATCGGCCGAGTCTTCGTGGTCGATGTAAGGCGGCAGCGGCACATGACCGTGGGCGGCCATCATGGCATAGGGGTCGGCATCGAAAGCCAGGTGGTACAGCGGCCCATGCTCGTTTGGCCAGCGCCCCAAGACGGTGGCGGTAAAGCCGCCGTCCATCAGCAGCACTGATCCCGGCGCGGGCTTTTTGCTCACCTTCATGTGCGCGGCGACGCTGCCCGATGCGAGTACCCGCTCGACCAGCAACTCCAGTCGCCCGCCACTGGACTTGCGGCCAAACAGGCGGGCCTTGATCACCTGGGTGTCATTGAACACCAGCAGATCGCCGGCTCGGAGCAACTCAGGCAAGGCCCGAAACGGGCGATCCATCGGCTGGCTGGCCCGGCCATCGAGCAGGCGCGAGGCCGATCGTTCGGCCGCCGGGTATTGCGCGATCAGCTCGGTAGGCAGGGCAAAGTCGAAGTCGCCCAGCGTCCACTCACGCGTGACGGGGAAGGTCGGCTGGGCTGTCGGCCCGGTGGGGGAGGTTGGCATGCGTCTTGAGGGCCGGACGGGCCCGTTCCAAGTTGGGTCGACGCAGATTCTCGCACGGTGCGCGCTGGCGAGCGAGCCGGCGAGGTGGGTGCGAGCCTGCGCAGCGCTCAGGCACAGAGCTGTGCCTAGACCTCAAGGGCTGGGCATGCGTTAACGGCCGGCCCTCAAGACGGCCGGTAGCGGACCCACGATGACGCTGGCGTCGCTACCGATTGCACTGGTGACGAAGCTGGGCTTTCTGACTTGGGCGCTCACTCGATACGTGTCGCCCAAGATGCCTTGGGCGGCGCTGTATGGTGCCGGATAACTTACTTTCTCGGCGGCGAAGGACCAACCGGCTGGCGAGGCCAGACGGAACATGTAGCCCGCGTCGCCCGTGCGTGACCAGATCAGGCCATTGGTGGGCTTATCCAAATGGTGGGTGAAGGTCACGCCGCCTTGGGTGCTTCGGTAGGACTTGCTTTGACCGGCGATGAGCGTGATCTCGCTGGCCCCCGCACTGCGTTTAAAAAATGGGCTGGCCGGTTCGAACGGGGCATACCCGGTTTCCCAGAAATCGTCGGCCTCGATGCGGCTGACTTGGGGCAAAGGCGCGTCGGTCTCGACCTTGCTCAGCACCATGAGGCCTGTGGCCATGACCGGCGTTTCGCCCGTCCCGACGTTGTAGCTCAAGTCGGGGATGCGGTACTTTTCGACGGCCAGGAACACGGTGGCGCTGCCGCCGGATTTGTAGGCGATCACTTGGGCAATGAAGTTGCTTTCGCCATCGCTGGCGGCGCTTCGGCAGCGCTGTGCGCCGGAGCGGGTGCCACGCCCCGGGATCAGGATGGGCGTACATTGGGTCGGAATCAGCTTCATGTCGGCGTCGTCAAGTCCTGAACAAGTGGCTGTGGGGCCACTGCTGCCCGAGCCGATGTCGCAGCGCCGCCCCTGGATCAGCGGCTTGCCGGGCGCGTTGATCGAGAACTCCAAAGGCAGCGCCTTGGTGAAATCGACGGGGATGTTGTTGCCGAGCAGGGAATAGACGTAGGTCCCCTTGAGGTAGCCCAGCGCCCCGTATTGACCGGTCAGGCTGTCGGCCGTCAGTGAGGTGCTCGGCTGGATCGGAACCAGCACGCCGAAGGCATTGGCCGACTGCCACATGCCGATGCCGTTGTCAGAGATGCGAAATTCCCGCTCGTCTGCAGTGACGAAGCTGCAGCTCACGCTGCCGGCGGTGATGGCCTGGGTGGCGTTGTCACTCAGTCGCTTGAGCGCCCCAGCGCCCGAGGTGCTGAAGTTGATCTCGTGCGCAACGGGAGCGCTGCCCGAGAAGGAGTCGATCACCCACACCAGCCCGCTTCGGGCCGCAGGGCAGCCCGTCAGGAAGGTGCTCGATGAACCCACCAAGCCGTTGACGCTGTCGCTCACGCCGGTGCTGTTGTTGGCCAGAGCAGCGGCCAGTCGCGACAAAGCCGTGTCGGCCGCGGCCAGCGTGGCCATGATGACGTCGATGGCGCGATCCAAGGCGGTGCCCTGCGCTTGGGGGGTGGCTGTTTTGAGCTGGCCCTTGAGCGGATCGACGTCCAAGGCGCTGCCCACCACGGCCACGGCTTGTTGCGCGGCCTCGATGCCGACCGCCAAGTTGGCGGGCGTGATTTTCTCGAACTGCGCGCCTGGATCGAGGAAGGCTGCTGCGGGCTCCGCTCCAAGCGCGCGGGCCACGACCAGATCGCTCAGTGGGGTGATGTGGGCCACCGCTGCTGCCGCGTCTTTTTCGAGGGCCGAATGGAAGGCGGTTTTGGTGACCGGGTCGGTGGCCCGCAGGAGGCAGGGGCCTTGGCCGCCTGGGATGGTCAGGCTGTAGCTGCCATCGAGACCGGTGGTGGTCGTGCCGCTGCCAACCTGGCATTTGGCCTCGACGGTGCCTTGGGCAATGGCCGCGCCCGAAGCGGCTACGCCGGTGATGGTATGGCCCGCGCCACCCCCGCCGCCGCAGGCGGTTAGCGCAGCACCCATAACTAAGCAGAGGGTACGAAATGCAGCGGTCATGTGGGCTCTCCCAAGCGGTGAGCGTTACGGCGTGTAACGAATTGACATCTTAAGTATTTTGTAAAATCTCTTAAACCGTCGAGAGTTAAATATTGTTACGCAAACGCCTTAGTTGTCCGATTTGTATCTTTTCACCATCCCTTGTGGTCTGGTGAGCTGGCGGTCCTGGCTTGGTGGCCGAGGCACAATCGCTTCGCATGTCGAACGCCGTCGCCGCGAGCCAGTCCAGCAGGCCCACATCGCCAGCGCAAAAAGCGCTGCAAAAGCTGGGTTTGGCGCGCGATATCGACCTGGCCCTTCACCTGCCCTTTCGCTACGAGGACGAAACTCGCATCACCCGGCTGGCCGACGCCCGCGACGGTGAGACGGTGCAAATCGAGGCGCGGGTGCTGCGCAGCGAGGTTGTGCTGCGCCCGCGCAGACAGCTCAAGGTGGAGGTCGACGACGGCAGCGATACCTGCGTGTTGCGCTTTCTCAATTTCTACCCTGCCCACCAAAAGACCCTGAGCGAAGGCGCGCTGGTGCGCTTGCGCGGCGAGTTGCGCGGCGGCTTTCTGGGCCGCGAGATCGTGCACCCGAGTTTCAAGCTCGCCGGCGGCGAGCTGCCGCAGGCTTTGACCCCGGTCTACCCCACGGTGGCGCAGTTGCCCCAGGCCTATTTGCGCAAGGCGGTGCTCGGTGGCTTGGGGCGGGCCGATCTGTCTGAGACCCTGCCTGCTGGCGCTTGGCCGGCGGCGCAGGGCCCGGCCTGGACCCTGCAGCAGGCCTTGACCTTCTTGCATCAGCCCAGCCCGCAGGTCAGCCTGGCCGAGCTCGATGACCGCAGCCATCCGGCCTGGCAGCGGCTGAAAGCCGAAGAATTGCTGGCCCAGCAGCTGTCGCAATTGCAAGCTAGGCGCGCGCGAGACGCCATGCGCTCGCCGGTGCTGAAGTCCGCCGTGGGCGCGAGCGGGCTGCACGAGCGCCTGATGGCGGCGCTGCCCTTTCGCCTGACTGCGGCGCAGCAGCGGGTGGAGGCACAGGTCGGCGCCGACCTGCTGCGCGAGCAGCCCATGCACCGCCTGCTGCAGGGCGATGTGGGGTCGGGCAAGACGGTGGTGGCCGCGCTGGCGGCGCTGCGCTGCATCGAAGCGGGTTGGCAATGCGCGCTCATGGCGCCCACCGAGATTTTGGCCGAGCAACACTTTCGCAAGCTGGTGGGCTGGCTCGAGCCGCTGGGCATTGTCACCGCCTGGCTGACCGGTAGCCAGAAGGCGGCCGAGCGGCGCGCGGCGCTGGCGGCCATTGCCTCGGGCCAGGCGCAGCTGGTGGTGGGCACCCATGCGGTCATTGAAAGCAAGGTGCAGTTTGCCCGCCTGGCTCTGGCCATCATTGACGAGCAGCACCGATTTGGTGTGGCGCAGCGCCTGGCCCTGCGCAGCAAGATGACGCAGACCGAGTCTGGGCAGGCCCTGGAGCCGCACCTCTTGATGATGTCGGCCACGCCGATCCCGCGCACCCTGGCCATGAGTTACTACGCCGATCTCGATGTCTCGACCATCGACGAGCTGCCGCCAGGGCGCAGCCCTATCGTGACCAAAGTGGTCAACCAGAGCCGGCGCGAGGAGGTGATCGAGCGCATCCGCGCGCAGCTGGGCGAGGGGCGCCAGGTCTACTGGGTCTGTCCCCTGATTGAAGAGAGCGAGGCGCTGGATCTGCGCAACGCCACCGAGACCCACGCGGAGCTCGCCGCTGCCCTGCCTGGCCATGCGGTGGCCTTGCTGCATTCGCGCATGCCCACGCTCGAAAAGAAGGCGGTGATGGCCGCTTTTGCCAGCGGTCAGACGGTGGTGCTGGTCAGCACCACCGTGATCGAGGTCGGTGTTGACGTCCCCAATGCCTCGCTGATGGTGGTTGAGCATGCCGAGCGCTTCGGTCTGTCGCAGCTGCACCAGCTGCGCGGCCGGGTCGGCCGCGGTGCGGCGGCTTCGGCTTGCGTGCTGATGTACAGCACCGGCGATGGCCCCCGTCTGGGCGAGACCGCGCGCTCGCGCCTCAAAGCCATGGCCGAGACGCAGGACGGCTTCGAGATTGCCCGCCGGGATCTGGACATCCGAGGCCCGGGTGAATTTCTGGGCGCGCGCCAGTCGGGCGCGCCGCTGCTGCGTTTTGCCGACCTGGCCACCGATGTGCAGTGGCTGCAATGGGCCCGTGAGCTGGCCCCGCGCATGCTGGACCGCCATCCTCAGCTGGCCCATCGGCATGTGATGCGCTGGCTGGGCAGCCGCTCGGATTTCGTCAAAGCCTGAGCCTTCTACCGGATCGGCGCTGTTGCGCGCTTGAAGGACAATGGCCGCATGACGCTGACCGAACTCAAGTACATCGTGGCCGTGGCGCGCGAGAAGCACTTCGGCAAGGCCGCTGACGCCTGCCATGTCTCGCAGCCGACCTTGAGCGTGGCCATCAAGAAGCTCGAGGAGGAGCTCGACGTCAAGCTCTTCGAGCGCAGCGCCAGCGAGGTCACCGTCACGCCGCTGGGCGAGGACATCGTTCGACAGGCCCAGAGTGTGCTCGAGCAGGCCGACGGCATCCGCGAAATTGCCAAGCGCGGCAAAGACCCACTGGCCGGTCCCCTGACGCTCGGTGTGATCTACACCATCGGGCCCTATCTGTTGCCTGATCTGGTGCGGCAGGCGATATCGCGCCACCCCCAGATGCCCCTGATCTTGCAGGAAAACTTCACCGTCAAGCTGCTCGAGCAATTGCGCACCGGTGAGATCGACTGCGCCATCCTGGCCGAGCCCATACCTGACACCAGTCTTGCCATCGCCGCCCTGTACGACGAGCCCTTTGTGGCAGCGGTGCCCAGCACGCACGCATGGGCGGCGCGCAGCAGCATAGGCGCCGAGGAGCTCAAGCATGAGACCATGCTCTTGCTGGGCAACGGCCATTGTTTTCGCGACCATGTGCTCGAGGTCTGCCCGGAGTTCGCCCGCTTTTCTAGCACCGCTGACGGCATCCGCAAGAGCTTTGAAGGCTCCTCGCTCGAGACCATCAAGCACATGGTGGCTGCCGGCATGGGCATTACCCTGTTGCCGCGCCTGAGCGTGCCGCAGGGCGGGCTGCAGGCCAGCGAGGCGGCGCCTGCACGGCGTGGGCGCACCGCGCGGGGCGAGTCGCCCGAGCGGCCGTCATACGTGAAATACCTGCCCTTTGAGGGTCATGTACCGAGCCGCCGGGTGGTGCTGGCCTGGCGCCGCAGCTTTACCCGCTACGAGGCGATTGCCGCTCTGCGCAATTCGATCTATGCCTGCGAGTTGCCCGGGGTGACCCGGCTGTCTTGAGGCGCAAGCTTGCGCAATATGTCCGACCTGCCCATCGAACCCCAGCCATCTCGGTGGCAGCTTTACCTGGACCTGATCCGCTGGAACCGGCCGGCCGGCTGGCTGCTGCTGCTGTGGCCCACGCTGTCGGCCCTGTGGCTGGCCGCTGGCGGTTTTCCGGGCTGGCATCTGCTGCTGGTGTTCGTGCTGGGCACTGTCTTGATGCGCAGCGCCGGCTGCTGCATCAACGATGTGGCCGATCGCGACTTTGACCGCCATGTCAAGCGCACCGCCCAGCGGCCGGTCACCCGTGGCGCCCTGACGGTCGGGCAGGCGCTGCGTTTTGGCGCGCTGCTCGCACTGGCCGCCTTCGCCTTGGTGCTGACCACCCAGGCCACGGCCATTGCTTGGTCCTTCGCTGCGCTGGCGGTGGCCATCGCCTACCCCTATGCCAAACGCTTCGTGGCCATGCCCCAGGCTGTGCTGGGTGTGGCCTTCAGCTTCGGCATCCCCATGGCCTATGCGGCGGTGCAGGGCCAGGTGCCACCGCAGGCGCTGTGGCTGCTGCTGGGCAATTTGTTTTGGGTGCTGGCCTACGACACCGAGTACGCCATGGTTGACCGCGACGACGACCTTCGCATCGGCATGAAGACCTCGGCCATTACGCTGGGCCGTTGGGACGTGCCGGCCATCTTGGCTTTCTATGCGGCTTATCTGCTGATCTGGGCCTGGGTGCTTGACGCGCCACAGCGCTCGGTCTGGCTGTGGCTCGCCCTCGGTCTTGCCGCGGCTCAGGCGCTATGGCACGGCTGGCTGATTCGCCACCGCGAGCGTCAGGCCTGCTTCCTGGCCTTTCGCATGAACCACTGGCTGGGGCTGACGGTTTTTCTGGGGGTGGCGCTGTCGGTCTGAGCTCAGCCACGGCGCTGCGCTTTAGCTGCGGCCGAATTCTTGCCCCAGCTCCTGTGCGCGGGCCTGTGCAGCCCGGATGGCAGCCATGAAGTGCTCCTTCATGTCGGCCGCCTGCATGGCGCTCAGGGCCGCGTAGGTGGTGCCGCCCTTGGAGGTGACCCGCTCGCGCAGCACCGCTGGCGACTCGGGCGAGTCTGCCGCCAGCGCAGAGGCGCCGCCAAAGGTGGCCAAGGCCAGCTGGCGCGACTGCTCGGGCGCCAGGCCCATGTCGGTGCCTGCCTCGATCATGGCCTCCAGGAAATAAAACACATAGGCCGGCCCCGAGCCCGACAGCGCGGTGACCGCATCGAGCAGCTCCTCGCGCTCCAGCCACAGCGACGGGCCGGTTGGGGCGATCACCGCTGCGATGGACTCGCGCTCGGCGGTGCTGACCGCAGGGCGAGCGTACAGGCCGGTGATGCCGCGTCCGATCAGCGCGGGCGTGTTGGGCATGGCCCGCACGATGCGTTCGCTGCCCAGCCAGCGCGCCAGCGTGTCGGTGCCTATACCGGCAGCCACGCTCAGCTGCAACGCTGACCTCACATGCGGCCCGGCTTGCTCGGCAGCCTGCGCGAATATCTGGGGCTTGACGGCCCACACCACCAATTCGCATCCGGCCAGCTCTGCGCCGGCGCTGCCCAGCGTCTGCACGCCCCACTGGTTTTGCAGACGCTCGCGCTGCTCGGGCTGGGGCTCGACCACCCAGATTCGCTGACCGGGCATGCCTTGACGGCATAGGCCGCCGATCAGAGCGGTGGCCATATTGCCACCGCCGATGAAGGCGATGGAACGGGGGATGTTTGTTGGGCTGGTCATGGGATGGGGGAAGGAGGCCTGAAGGGGCGGAAAGTCTGATCCTAGGTTAGCAGAGCCCAGCCTAGCCTCCCAATTGCACCAAATCGGTGCGAAACAAGGGACGCCCGGCGGCCAATCGGCTTGGCTACGCCCCCCGCGGTGGCCATTTCTAGAGGCGAGCCAGGTCTGAATGGGTGCTGTGGGCGGGGTACATCGCGGCAAATGCCGGCACCTGTTGACGGCAAAGACAAGACGGGTTATAGTTGAGGGCTTCGCTTCTTGAAACCCAAGAAAGCGAAGGTCGATAAGTAAAGCGGAAAGCAAAGCCCAATCGAAAGTCTGGCGAGTGGTTTGCCAGGCGGACGACGGGCCCAAGACTGACTGGCCCAGGGCCAGCCGATCGGTGTCAAGCCGGCCGGCGATCCTGCCAGGACAAGTTGGGAACCATCAAATGATTCAAACGCAATCGAAACTCGATGTTGCTGACAACACGGGTGCAAAGTCCGTCATGTGCATCAAGGTGCTTGGAGGCTCCAAGCGTCGCTATGCCAGCGTGGGCGATGTCATCAAAGTCAGCATCAAGGAAGCCGCCCCGCGGGGCCGGGTGAAAAAAGGCGAGGTCTACAGCGCCGTCGTGGTGCGCACCGCCAAGGGCATCCGCCGTGGCGATGGCTCGCTCGTTAAGTTCGACGGCAATGCTGCCGTCTTGCTCAACGCCAAGCTCGAGCCCATCGGCACCCGCATCTTCGGGCCTGTCACGCGCGCAGTGCGCACCGAGCGCTTCATGAAGATCGTCTCGCTGGCGCCTGAAGTTCTGTAAGGACCTCCACCATGAACAAGTTAATCAAGGGCGACGAAGTCATCGTCATTGCCGGCCGGGACAAGGGCAAACGCGGCAAAGTGTCGCTGCGCTCGGGCGAGGACCACCTGCTGGTCGAGGGCATCAACCTGGTGAAAAAGCACACCAAGCCCAACCCCATGAAGGGTACGACCGGCGGCATTGTTGAAAAGAGCATGCCCATCCATCAGTCCAACCTGGCGATCTACAACGCCGCTGCCGGTAAGGCAGATCGGGTTGGTATTAAATTGCTCGCTGACGGCAAGAAGGTTCGCGTCTTCAAGTCCAGCGGCGAAGAAATCAAGGGTGCATGACCATGGCTCGCTTGCAAGCTCTCTATCGCGAAAAGATCGCGCCCTCCCTGATCGAGAAGTTCGGTTACAGCTCGCCCATGCAGGTGCCGCGCATCACCAAGATCACCCTGAACATGGGTGTCAGTGAAGCCGTTGCCGACAAGAAAGTCATGGACAACGCCGTGGGCGACCTGACCAAGATTGCTGGTCAAAAGCCGGTGGTGACCAAAGCCAAGAAAGCCATTGCTGGCTTCAAGATCCGCGAAGGTCTGCCGATCGGTTGCATGGTCACTCTGCGTGGCGTGCGCATGTATGAATTCCTGGACCGCTTCGTTACTGTGGCCCTGCCCCGTGTGCGTGACTTCCGGGGTATCTCCGGTCGCGCCTTCGACGGCCGCGGCAACTACAACATCGGGGTCAAGGAGCAGATCATCTTCCCCGAGATCGAATACGACAAGGTCGACGCCCTGCGCGGCCTGAACATCAGCATCACCACAACGGCCAAGTCTGACGATGAGTGCAAAGCACTGCTCGCCGCTTTCCGTTTCCCGTTCAAGAACTGAAGGCGCGCACCATGGCAAAAAAAGCTCTGCTGCAACGTGAACTCAAGCGCGACAAGCTCGCAGCTAAGTTCGCCAAGAAATATGCTGAACTCAAGGCCATCGCCGGCGACGCTAAGCGTTCCGACGACGAGCGTGCGCTCGCCCGCCTGGATCTGCAAAAGTTGCCCCGCAATGCCAACCCGACGCGCCAGCGCAACCGCTGCGCCATCACGGGTCGTCCGCGTGGCACCTTCCGTCAATTCGGTCTGGCCCGCGGCAAGATCCGTGAGCTGGCGTTTGCTGGGGACATCCCCGGTATCACCAAGGCCAGCTGGTAAGCACCCGGAGAACTTTTATGAGCATGAGTGATCCCATCGCCGATATGCTGACGCGTATCCGCAATGCACAGATGGTCGAGAAGACCTCGGTGCTGGTGCCTTCGTCCAAAGTCAAGGTGGCTATCGCCCAGGTCCTTAAGGACGAGGGTTATATCGATGGCTTCCAGGTCAAGAGCGATGACGGCCGTCCGCAGTTGGAAATTGCGCTGAAGTACTACGCCGGCCGCCCCGTGATCGAGCGCATCGAGCGCGTCAGTCGCCCTGGCCTGCGTGTTTATAAAGGCAGCGGCGCCATCCCCCAGGTCATGAACGGTCTGGGTGTGGCCATCGTCACCACGCCCAAGGGCGTCATGACTGATCGCAAGGCCCGAGCCACTGGCGTGGGCGGCGAAGTCTTGTGCTACGTGGCTTAAGGCCGGGACAGAAAGGAACATCAAGATGTCTCGAGTAGGCAAGAACCCCGTCGTCGTACCGCAAGGTGTGGACGTGGCAATCAAAGAAGATCAGATCAGTGTCAAAGGCGCCCTGGGGGCGTTGTCGCTGGCCCAGAGCGCACTGGTGACGGTCAAGAATGAGGGTGGCAAGCTCATCTTCGTGGCTGCGGACGATTCGCGCCAGGCAGACGCCATGAGCGGCACCATGCGCCAACTGGTCAACAACATGGTCATCGGTGTGGCCAAGGGTTTCGAAAAGAAGCTCAACCTGGTTGGCGTGGGCTACAAGGCTCAGGCACAGGGCGCCAAGCTCAACCTGACCGTTGGTTACTCCCATCCTGTGGTGATGGACATGCCTGCCGGTATCAAGGTCGAGACCCCGACGCCTACTGAGGTGTTGATCAAGGGCTTTGACCGCCAGCGCGTCGGCCAGATCGCTGCCGAGGTGCGTGCCGTTCGTCCGCCAGAGCCCTACAAGGGTAAGGGCATCCGGTATTCGGACGAGACGATCGTCATCAAAGAAACCAAGAAGAAGTAAGGAGCTGCATCATGTTGACCAAGAAAGAGCAGCGCCTTC
>CANHGF010000053.1 GCA_947460065.1 Comamonadaceae bacterium | reverse complement strand
GGCATGGCCATGGGGATCAGCACCGAGCGCCAAGCCATGCGTTTGAGGCCCAGGACGGCGCGAATTTTCTCGGCAAAGGGCGAGGCTTCGAAGTGGTGAAGGATGGGGGGGGTGCTCATGCTTGGCGATTATTCGGGGTTCAGCGGCGTTCTGACTTAGCGCTCGGCATGGATTAGGCCCAAAAAGTCACGGGCGGGACACCCTGAAGCCAGCGCAATGCCTCGGGTATCTACCGCTTGTCCCTGACGCATCGGGCTCGGACACTGCGGCAGGTGTTTGAGACCCTGCCCACATGATCACCCGCCACATCGAGCCCGGCCTGCGCCGTATCCTCAAGATCCAGCCCGGCGAAGCCAAGGCCCTGATCTGGGCATTCGCCTACTTCTTTTTCTTGCTGTGCGCCTATTACATCTTGCGCCCCCTGCGCGACGAGATGGGTGTGGCCGCAGGCGTTGGCAATCTCCAGTGGCTGTTCACCGCCACATTTTTTGTGATGTTGGCGGCCACGCCCGCCTTTGGTGCGGTGGTGCAGCGCCTTCCAAGGCGCCGCTTCATCCCCTGGGTCTATCGCTTTTTCGCCATCTCGCTGATCCTGTTCTGGCTGCTGCTGCGGCTCGATATCGAGCGGGTGTATGTGGCCCGCGCGCTGTTTGTCTGGGTCAGCGTGTTCAACCTCTTTGTGGTCACGGTGTTCTGGGGCTTCATGTCCGAGCGCTTCGGCTATGAGCGGGGCCGGCGGCTGTTTGGCTTTATTGCCGCCGGCGGCACCGCGGGCGCGCTGCTGGGGCCTTTGATCACCGCGGTGGCGGTGGTGCCGCTGGGTCCGGCGCAGCTGCTGCTGATTTCAGCCTTGCTGCTGGAGGTGGCGACCCGCTGCGCGGGCGCGCTGGACCGCGTCAGCCTGCCGGCCGACCCTGCAGCGGCGCCTGAGCCGGCGGATCAGGCTGACCGAGCCCTGGGCGGCGGAGCCTGGGGCGGCCTGACCGAGATTTTGCGTTCGCGCTACCTGATGCTGATCTGCGCCCATGTGGCGCTGCTCTCGCTGACCAGCACCTTCCTGTATTTTCAGCAGGCGGCCATCGTCGCTGGCGCTTTTGACAGCCCGGCCGAGCGCACACGGGTTTTTGCGCTGATCGATCTGAGTGTGGGCCTGAGCACGCTGGCGGTGCAATTGCTGCTGACCGGTCGGCTGCTCAGCCGCTTTGGCGCCGGCGTGGCACTGGCGGCGCTGGCAGCGGTTACCGCCGCCGGCTTTGCCCTGCTGGCAGTGGCGCCGGTGCTGGCGGTGATCATCGGCTTTCAGGCGGCCAAGCGGGCCACCGAATTTGCCCTGGCCAACCCGGCGCGCGAGACCTTGTTCACCGTTTTGCCCCGCGAGCAGATGTACAAGTCCAAAAGTTTCATCGACACCACCGTGTTTCGCGGGGCCGATGCGGCCAGCGGCTGGGTCTACACCGGCCTGCGCCAAGCCTTGCAGGACGCGGCCCATGTGGCCGCTCTGGCAGCGGTAGTGGCGGTGGGCTGGGCGGTGATGGTGATACGCCTGGGCCGCATGCAGCGGCGCCTGGCTGAGCCGACAGCGGACGCCAAGGCCCCAAGCTCAACTTCGAATTGACTTCAGGAGAAAGACCCATGAGCGCTAGCACTTCACTTGCCCAACAGGGCCACAAGCTCAGCCGCAGCGACTTCCTGCGCCAGGCCGGCCGCCTGGCCGCAGCCGGTCTGCTCGCACCGGCCCTGCCCGCGCTGGCCAATGAAGGGCCGGTGCTCAGGCGCCCGATTCCATCGAGCGGTGAAATGATCCCAGTCATAGGCTCGGGCACCGCAGTGATTTATGACATTGAAGCCCAGGATCCCAGGATCCCGGTCCTGGCGCAAAGCATGAGCGCGCTGATCGGCGGTGGCGGCGCGATGATCGACACCGCGCCCACCTACGGCCGCGCCGAAAAGCGCCTGGGCGAGGTGCTGCGGCTGGTCGAGCCGGCGGTGCGCGAACGCGTCTTCCTGGCCTCCAAGATCAGCACCATGGGCGAGGAGGCCGGCGTCAAACAGGTGACGCAAACCTTTGCCGACCTCGGCGTATCGCGGCTGGACCTGCTGCAGGTCCACAACGTGCGCGACACCCAAACCCACCTAAAAACTATACGCAGGCTGCGAGAGGAAGGCAAGGTGCGCTACACCGGCATCACCACCTCGTTTGAGCGCACCCACCCTGAGTTCGAGCGCATCATGATGAACGAAAAAATCGACTTCATCCAAATCGACTACGCGATCGACAACCGCCTGGCCGAGCAGCGCATCTTGCCGCTGGCGCAGGACCGGGGCCTGGCCGTGATCATCAACCTGCCCTTCGGTCGCAACCGCCTGTTTGCCAAAGCCAAGGACCGCCCGTTGCCCGATTTCGCCAAGGAGCTGGGCTGCAGCAGTTGGGCCCAGTACTTCCTGAAGTTCCTGATCGGCCACCCGGCGGTGACCGTGGTCATCCCCGGCACCGACCGGCCTGAATACGCCCGAGACAACCTTGGCGCTGCACGCGGGACCATCCCCGACGCCGCCATGCGCAGGCGCATGCTGGAGCACTGGGAAAGCGCGTGAGTCAAAGACCCAGGAAAACCCCTGCCACGGGTGGTCTTGGGACGCCAGGATTTACCCAATAATCAAACTGAACCAACAGAGCGAACACGCTCAAAGCAACTGCAAGGAAAGACTGCCCCATGACTCTTTCAAAATGGACGGCTCTACTGGTCTGGACCATCACATCGGCCCTGGGAGGCGCAGCTTTGGCACAGGACTGGCCCAACCGGCCGATCAAAATCGTGGTGCCCTTCCCGGCCGGAGGTAATACCGACGCGGTGGCACGGATGACGGCCACACGATTGCAAGAGCTCCTGGGCCAAAGCGTGGTGGTCGAGAACAAGGCCGGCGCCGGCGGCGTGATCGCCACCGACTTTGTGGCCAAGGCACCGGCCGATGGCTACACCCTGCTGATGTCCTCCACCGGGCCGCACACGGTGATGCCGGCACTGATGCCCAAGATTCCCTACGACGCGCTGCGTGATCTGGCGCCGATCAGCAATGTGGCCAGCAACGCGCAAGTGCTGCTGGTGCACGCGTCCTTCCCGGCCAAGACGGTGCCCGAGTTGATTGCCTTGCTCAAGAAGGAGCCCGGCAAGTACGCCTTCGGCTCGGGCGGGGTGGCCAGCACCACCCATATGTCGGGCGAGTTGTTCAAGTCCATGGCCGGGGTCAACATGATCCATGTGCCCTTCAAGGGCGGTGCGCCACTGGCGGTGGCCTCGATCAGCGGCGAAATCCCGATTTCCTTCAACAACATGTACGACGCGCTGCCGCACATCCGTTCTGGCCGTCTGCGCGGCCTGGCGGTGACCAGCGCCACCCGGCAGAACCCTTTGCCCGATGTCCCAACCCTCGCAGAGCTGGGGCTGACCGGCTATGAATCGGGCCCCTGGAACGGCCTGGTGGCGCCAGCCAAAACCCCGCCTGAGATCATCAGCCGCCTGGCTGCAGCCACCCAGAAAATTGTCCGCGAGCCTGCCTTCCAGGCCCGCATGCAGGAAATCGGTTCGGTGCCGATCGGCGACACCCCGGACCAATTTCGGGCCTACATCCAGATCGAACTGGCCCGCTGGAGCAAAGTGGTCAAAGATTCCGGCGCCAAACTGGACTGAAGCTCATGCACACACAAGTGGCCATTGTTGGCGCCGGACCGGCCGGGCTTCTGCTCTCGCACATGCTGCGACTGGCCGGAATCTCCTCGGTGGTTTTGGAGAGGGGCAACCGCGACCATGTGGGCACCCGCATGCGGGCCGGCGGCCTGGAGCACGGCGCGGTGGCCCTGCTTGAAAAGGTGGGGCTGGGTCAACGCCTCAAAGACATCGGGCTGATCGTCGAGCAGACCGACTTCCGTTTTGACGGACAGGGTCACCGGGTTGATTTTGCGGGCATGACCCAGCGCTGCTTCACCATCTATCCCCAGTATGAAATCGTGAGCGATCTGCTCCAGGCCCATGCCCAGGCCGGGCAAGAGATCTTGTTCGACACCCCGGTGACCCGCATCACCGGCGTTGACACCAAGCAGCCCCGGGTGTACTTCCTCAAAGATGGCCAGGAGCACGAGCTCAGCTGCGACTTCATTGCCGGCTGCGACGGCTACCACGGCCCTTGCAAACAGGCCATCCCGGAAGGCGTGCTCAAGGTCTACGAAGAGAACTACCCGTTTGCCTGGCTGGGCATACTGGCCGAGGTGGCCCCGCCGTCGCTGGAAGTCGCCTACAGCTGCCACGAGCGCGGCTTTGCGATGAGCAGCTTCCGGGCCCCCGAAATCAGCCGGCTCTACCTGCAATGCCCGGTTGACGACAAGTCCGACAACTGGTCAGACGACCGGGTATGGAGCGAGTTGCACACCCGCATGGACGTGCCGGACCGCCCGGCTTTGATCGAAGGGCGCATCACCCAAAAGAGCGTGACGGCGATGAAAAACTTCGTGATCGAGCCTATGCAGTACGGTCAGCTGTTCATGGCCGGGGACGCAGCCCATATCGTGCCGCCCACAGGCGCCAAAGGCCTCAATTCGGCGCTGGCCGACATCAGCATCCTGGCGCCAGCTTTCAGCGCCTTTTACCAGCGCGGCGACCGCGGACCGCTCGATCGCTACTCGGAAACTGCGCTCAAGCGCGTCTGGCAGGTCCAGCGATTCTCAGCCGATATGTGCACCCTGCTGCACCGCTTTCCGGACACCAGCGAATTCAACTGGCGAGCCCAAAGAGAGCGGCTTAGGTACATGACCACCGACCCCACCGGCGCTCTGACCTACGCTGAAAACTTTGTAGGCCTGCCCTTCGAAGAACCAGCCTGAGTCTTGGGGGAGGCTGCTAAGACTTGTGCGAGCGCCGCCCTGGCGCTATGGCCATGCCCTCACCCCTGCCCTCTCCCAAAGGGAGAGGGAGCAAACAGCCTTGTCGCAGCGAGGGCATGACACCCGCAGCGCGCGTCCCAAGCCACAAGTCCGCATCAACCAGTGCGGGCCTTGCCATCGGCGCGATGGGCCTGGGGATGCCACACTGCTCGCCGAACGTCGAGACGCCAGGACGCGTCAAAACGCGCAAATATTTTTTTCAAGACCGCAGAAATAGTCCGCTAGACTCAAATCGTAACCAATTGAAACACAAGGTGACTATATGTCCACATTGAGTCTGGTCCGCCCTGTCGAAAATGTCCAGTCTCTGGCTCAGGCCAAAGTCCTGGCCTTGATCGCGCATCTGATGCCCTCATTGGCAGGGTGGCGCCAGGGTGAGGACCTGCGGCAGGAGAGCGCCAGCGTGGCGCTGGATGTCCAGACCCTCGCACCCAAAGTCGACCAGCTCAAGCAAAGGCTGGCATTGGTGTCCGGGCAGATTGAACTGAAGCAGTCAGACATCAAGAAGAGCAAAGCCATTGCAATTGGCGCCGTTTTGGCCGGCGTGCTGCTGGCGTATTTTTCTCAATACGCCCTGATTCTGGCGCTAGCGGCCATCTGGCCCGCCATCAAACTGCCCAAGAGCAAAAAGGCATTGGCAGATTTCACGCAAGAACGCAGCAATGTAGAGGGTGAGCTGGCCGATATGAGTAGCCGCCTGGAGGCCGGCAAGGATCGTCTTGCGCGAATCGAGGCCGAAGTCGCAAGCCGACCTGATAGCTTTCCCCAGATCGAACTGTCTGAGGTTCAATTTCAAACTCAGCTACGCAATCTGGCTGGCAGCCAGGTGTTGATCGACGAAGCCGGCGCGCATCGGGATGCCCGCCTCAAGACCCTGGATGTATCCGATTTAGTAGACGGTGTCGCCGAGGTTGAACGAAAGATGGAGGGGCTCGGCGCCATTCCGCCCTTGCTATCTCCGGGACAGGCGTCGGCGATTGAAGACCCGCTCAATCAGCTGTATGGCGAGGAGCAGTCCTTACAGGGTCTGGTGGGCGACTTTACGGGCAATCTGGGCAAGCTCAAGGACGTGAATCTGACGCTGCCACTGATCCCCAGGAGCAGCCTGCTGGTCCAGCGCCTGCTGGCCAGACAGGTCACAGAGGGACAACTTCAGAAGCCGGTGACTCTGGCCACCGCTAGCGATGAGCAGGCGGTGCAGATTTTCACTGACGCACTCGCCGAACACCGACTGCGCGGCGTCGCCCTCGTTGAGAGCCTGCGCCATATTTACGACCAGCTGGAAGCGACCTGTAACCGCTACGCCTCGGCCCGTATGCATTCTGTCAACACCATCCACGACAGCCTGGCCCAGGTCTTGAACCGGGCCAGTTGGTGTAATCGGAAATTTTTCTGCCCACGCACTATCCTCGCGCCGCAGTACATACAAGACCTGCTGGGTATCGATATCGCTCAGGCCCACCTCCTCGACATCAATGAACTCCTCGACCGCCTGCAAAGTGACGAGGTAATACGGGTACGTATCAGCAAGAAACCCGAATTGATTGAGCAGCTCAGCGCCATCCACCAGGCCATTGGCGACTTTGCTCAAATGGGCCAAGCCTACGACGACGGTGATGGTGGCAAGCAAGCGCTGGCCAACAAACATGCCCAACAACAGTCGCAGGAATACGCCAGGCAGTTTCGTTCTGTGCTCAACAAGATTCTCACCGGAGCCAGCTACCCTGTGCTTAACTTTTCGGCTGAGGCGCAGCTCTTCTACGACCCGGAAAATGACGAGTGGTCCTCGGACCTCAACCCCTATGTCTACCGTACACCCGATGTCCTCAAGTACGGCTCGGTGATCAAGACCCACCATGATTTGATGATTCCCTTGTGGGAGCATCTGTGGACCGAGAAGGCCGACTTCCGCAAGTCAGAGCTCTTTAGAACCAACGAATCAATGATCCGCATGAGCGAGAAGGAGTCGGAAAAGCTCATTGAAATCGGCAACCAGTTTCGCGGCGATATGCGAGGCAACCGGGAGAACATCTATTTGATCGAAGCCGACCTGAAGTCCAAGCATGCGGAGATCGTCAGCTTCAGAGATGGCCTGCATAAATTGGGCTTACTGAGCGACCGATCCATGCAGCAACTCAGCGATGAGCGGCTGGCCAGCCTGGTGATTCAGGAGTCGCCGCTCAACGTTAGTGAACGGTATGAAACCACCCTTTCGGCCTTGCCACAGGCGCAGGCCGAGGGCAGAGGCACTGCTGCCGACCCGATTGATATGGTCAAAGACCCTGCCGTCTTGTTGAGTTACGAAGCGCACGACGCTCCGCGATTGATGGGTCATTGATACCCCACACAAGGAGCCGAGCATGTCGAATGCACCCGCTGGTGTATCCCTATCCGATGTCAATAATGCCATCGACCGTCGCCTGGCACCACTGCGCCAGGATGTAAAACTGCTTGAAGTTGGTTTGCACGATCTGCGCAATCACGTCGATCGAGAAATTCGCAGGTTGGAGGAAGAAATGAGACAAATTGGCGAAATGATCGTTCATGCCATCGACCGGCAGACGCAAGCTTTCATCGGTGGCGTTGCAGCCACCACACTCATGGTCGAGCGCACCAAGAACCAGATTGAAAGTGACTTCAAGGAAACGCGCGGCCGGATCGAGTTGCAGACCGAGTCGGCATTGCAGATTGAGATTGGTAAAAAGGTTGCAGAATCAACCTCGCTGCGTAGCAAGCTCGATGCCTTTGGCGCCGACATCAAGGTGCGTTTTGAGAAATCGATCGAAGCGGCCGGCATCAACCGGGAGCTGTACAACCTGAATTTCGCCAAGATCCACGACGAGTATCAAAACAAGATCCACACCATCGGGGAGCACATCTTTCAAATCCGCATGGAAGACATCGCGCCGGCCGAAAAGGCGGCACGCGTTCCCTACGAAACGGCTCACGCCCTGCCCATAGAGATGGACCTCAAGCGTCTCGAGCTGCGATCGCAGAACCTTGACGAGACACTGACCATGCTCAAGGCGAGCCGCCTGGACGAGGTGGTCAACTCGATTGCTGAGCTTGAAGGCGTCCTCAGCGCCTACAGCCTGGGACAGAGCTCACCAGGGGCCGGCCCGGAGGCCGTGATGGTAGAGGCTCTGGTCACCCGCTCGGCGGTGCAGTCCAGCGTTTTGGCAGGTCAGCAGGCCCAACCGGTCAACGCAAATGCGGCCGTTTCACTGACACTTTGCGACACCAGCTTGTCTCACTTTGATTCGCCGGCCATGCATCAGAAGATTGCGCTGGTGCTCGATCGCCAACAGTCGAGGTCTGCCAGCCAGGCCGAACGCAATGAACTGAGCCAGGCTGCCCAAGCTCTGCTCGACCAGGGTCTGATCTCCCGCGAAGCGCTGACGCTCTTCAAAGACTTTCTGGACGCCGACAAACTCAACGTGGTGGAGACCTGAAATGGCAGTGCAGCAACAAGGCAGCAACATCGTTGTCAGCGCAAGTGTCGCCGGCAGCGTTTTCCCCACCAGCGAGAAGGACACGATCTTTCCCGTACTGGTCGACGGCAGCAAGAATCTGGTCCGAATTGAAGGCGCGCTGTATGGGCGCTCGGTTGAACTGCGCGGACAGGTGTCCATCCATGGGCCGGTAGTGGCCCGCGGCGACCTCAAAATCAATCACCAGGGCCAGAAGATTCAGTTGTTTTCGGGTCTGACCGTCAACGGCTCGTTGAATTGCCATGTGGACGAAACGTCAGCGCTGTCCGGGCAGTTCGACAGTGTCAAAAGCGCTAGCCTGATCGTTAAGGGCGATATCGCGGCCAACCAGAATATTTCCCTCAAAAATGCGGTAGTCTTTGGCAGCATCAGGGCGGTCAACTGCACGCTTGAAAACACCTTGGTGATCGGTACCTGCATCATTGAGGAGTCTCTCACCCTGCGGATGTCGTCGGTGGGCGGCTATGCCGCCCGCGATGTGAGCTTTGAAGGCAGCTGCATGATGATCCACGCTTTGGGTGAGAGCCTGAACCGACCGCGCATGATGCCCTTCGAGACGGCCCAGGGGCAGATCATTGCCAGCGACATCCGCTACTACCCCGCAATTCGCTCGCAGGGCCATCTGTTCAATTTAGTCCATCGCCCTGAAGTCCAGTACCCCGACTATTCGATCCTGAACGAGTTGTCGGACTGGGTTGAATCGCCGGCCACACCCAACGCGGCACTCGAAGAATGGCATGCCGAGTCGCTACAGAAATGGGTTCTGTCCATCGGTGGGCGCATCGGAGATATTTCCGTCATTGCATCGGCCATCGAGGCTGTCACGCGTATGCTCAAATGCGGCTTCGAATATGAGCACTACCATCCGCAAAAGCGCAGGCAGATCATGACGTCGGTGACGCAGTCACTCACTGAGGAAGAAGCCTGGACGCTCGATACGGTTTGCTTGTGAAGGGCCCGCCATGACCAAAATTCTGCTTTCTATCGTACTGCCCGCACTGGCCTGGCTGATCTTCGGCGGGCCAGATATTTTGGCCAACTCGGCCAACCAGTTCGTGTTTGGACTGGTCACCCTGCATCTGCTGGTGGTGATCTGGAATCAGTGGGTCTTCAGGCTCTTCGGCGGCGATGCTTATACCTATGGTGCCGTGACTTTTGGCCTGAACCTAATCGCCTGTGCCTACACCTTGGCAATCACTGCCAGCCTGTTTCACAAGGTGGCCTTATTTCAGTGGATTTGGGGAGAGGCGGTCATCACCAAGCTGGCTGACCTGCCTAAGGTCTTCATTGGCCTGAGCTGTTTGGGCCTTTTCCTGACCCTGCTCATTCCCATCCTCACGACCCGCCGTGTGAGCCCGCTTCCCAATAAATCCGACCGCCGCGAGTATGAGACTCCGGGACAGGGCGGCATCTAGGACCACCATGATCTTCGACCGCATCAAGAGCATCGTCACCCTTCAGGGGGTGCGGGACGAAACCAAGTCGCTTTACATCGCCCGCCCCGAACATGCTGCGGGCCAGTTGATCTTCAAGCACCCAGATCAGTCCATCCCGCGCGGCGCAAAGCTGACCGTGCGCAGTGACGAATGCGCTCTCTTTTTCCGCGAGGGCAAGCTGGTGGCCCGCGTCGATGCCGGCACCGAACTGCTGGACACGGCCAACCTGCCCTTCCTGGGCCACTTTCTCATCGATAAATTCACCGATGCGAATCACTTCATCTGTGAGCTTTTCTTTGTCAGCCTGTATGAGTGCAGCCTGAGCCTTCCTGGCCATCGCCTGGGGCAATACAAAGACCTCAACTCAGCCAACCTGGTCGAAATTGACGGCAGCCTGTCTTACACGGTGCGGGTGGTCGAGCCCGGCCAACTGATTACCCAATTGGGCGGACAAAACGCTTACTCGGGCGAGGCAGTGCGCGAGGTCATCAACGGGCGCATGCTCAATTTCTTTCGCAAGGCAGTGGGCCTGCGCGCGCAACGTGCGCCGGTGCTCAACGTGGTCTCCAACATCGATTCGGAGGCCATTGCCCAGGAAATTGCCAACCTGGCCACCCTCGAGTTCACGCCTTTGGGCCTGGGTCTGGGCCGGATATTCGACCTGACCATGAGCCTGGACGAGGCCAGCCTGCAGTTGCTGCGCGATTTTGGCAAGCAGGAGGCCAATCTGGTCTTGCAGGAAAAGGGCAGCCGCATTGCCACGCAGGAAGGCTTTGAGACCTTTAACCTGATGCAGGGTCAACGCGCTGCGCTGGAGGGCATGGGCAAGGGCATGGCTGTTGGCAATGGGCCTTTGATCATGAGTGGCGGCATGGGCGACCTGACACGCCGCAGCCCGCAAGGCTTACGCCAGGTACCCGCCGGCGCAGGGCGCGGGCCCAGCGTGCTGCCCACGCAGTCGCTATTTCTCGTGCTGACCGACCGGGGCGCGACCGGCCCGTATTCGGCCCGGCAGGTGGCGCTGATGGCCATCTCCAAAGGGCAAGCGCTCTCAGAGGTGCAGATCCGTGCCAGCGACGATCCGCCAGAGGTGGCTTTTTCAGCCGATCTGGAGCCGCAAATTGTCAGCGAGTACAAACGCAGGGCGCCACCCGGCTAGGCTTGGACTGCCTCTCGACTTTTGGGAGAGGCTTAGGG
>CANHGF010000052.1 GCA_947460065.1 Comamonadaceae bacterium | reverse complement strand
GTCATCCGCATGATCCGTCGCCTGACCGACAAGCCGGTCGTTGCAGTGTTCAACAGCCACTATCACGGCGACCATTGGCTGGGCAACCATGCGTTCGTGCAGACCTGGGGGGCGCAACTGCCGATTCATGCCTTGCCCGGCACCATCGAGGCCATCCAAGGCACGGCCGGCAGCAGCTGGCGCAGTCTGATGGAGCGCTGGACCAATCAGTCGACGGCCGGCACCGAGGTGGTGGTGCCCAACACCCCGGTACAGCACGGACAAGTGCTGCGCTGGGGAGACACTACGTTTCGCATGCACCACTATGGCACCGCCCACACGCCCTCGGACCTGTGCGTGGAGGTGGTCGAAGACCAGGTCACCCTGGTCGGCGACATCGCCATGGCCAATCGGGTGGCCAACATGGACGATGGCTCTTACCCCGGCACGTTCAAATACTATGCCGCCCTCAAGCAGGCTGCTGGCCCTCAACTTTGGCTGCCGGGCCACGGCCAGCCCGGGCGCGACTTGCTTGACAGCTATGGCCGCTTCATGGCGGGCATCTGGGAGCCCTGTCTGCAGGCGGTCAAGGACGGCAAGAGCGAAGCCGAGGCCAGGGCCATGGTGCTGCGCGACCCCCGGGTGGCACAGCGCGCCGCCGGGATGCAGGGCTTTGAAGGCAACATCGGCAAGTACATCAGCCTGGCCTATCTGGAGGCCGAGAAAGAGGCGTTCTGAACCCGTTTGCTGACCGGCCTGAGCCGCGGGCAGGGGCGGCGAGCACCCCGCTCGGATATGCCGCAACGAGCGGCCGGCGCCTGCGCTGATGGCGCACAATCAAGACTCGGATTCAATGACTGACCACCATGGCCAAAACTTCATCACCAGACATCGACGACCTCGTATTGGCGCAGTCCGAGGAAGTGTTTGAAAAGGCGGCGGAGGTCTTTCGCGTCATGGCAGCGCCCATGCGGCTGCGCATCATCAGCTGCTTGTGCCAGGGCGAAAAAAATGTCTCCGAGCTGCTTTCGGAGATCGAGACCACACAGCCCAATATGTCCCAGCACCTGAACACGCTGTATCAGGCCGGTGTGGTGGGCAAGCGGCGTGATGGCGTACAAATCTATTACCGGATCACCAATCAACAGGTGGTCAGCCTGTGCCGCGCCGTCTGCACCCAGATTGCGGTGGGGGATTAGGGTGAGCCAAGGCCACCCTAGCCGGCGCCAGTGCCTGGTGGGGGCGGGCGCTGCCCTGGTGGCGCCCTGGTACGAGACGGCCCGGGCCAACCCGGGCACTGCGCTGCCCCTGGCCCGCGACCTGGTCGCAGAAGGCAAGCTGGCGGCACAGCGGGCTCAGCCACTGATCGTGCTGGTCAGCCTTCTGGGCTGCGTGTATTGCGAGCGGGTGCGTCGCAGCAATCTACTGCCTCGTCTGGCCGAGGGGCAGGCCGTGGTGCAGGTCGATTTAAGAAGCAACCAAGCCGTGCGCGACTGGCAAGGCAAACCCAGCAGCCACGATGAGCTTGCCCGCTTGTGGAAGGTAAAGCTGGCACCGACCCTGTTGTTTTTCGGGCCTGGTGGGCTGGAGTTGGCCGATCGCATGGAAGGGGTGTATCAGCCCGACTTCTACGATGCTTATCTGGATGAGCGTCTGAGCCGCGCGCGTCAGCGCCTTTGAACCGGCCATTGGTTCGCATGATGTCCGACCGCCACTGGACGTGAAAAAGCCCGCACAAGGCGGGCTTTTATTCGACGCAAAGAAAAATTACTTCTTCTTGCAGTCAGCGTGGTCTTTGTTCTTGGCGTCCTTGCAGTCCACTTTGGCAGCAACTTTGTCGCCAGCGGCCATTGCGGGCACAGCGATGAATGCGAAGGCGGCGATGATGGCGGAGATCACAACTTTCATGAGTCAACCTTTTAAAGTCAAATTTGTTGAAAACGCAGATCGAAGGAATCAACGTTCTGCGAGACGAAGATTAATCCAGTCTCAGTGAAGAGACTCTAAGGTTTGCCCTGATTTGTTGTAAGAACACAATACTTACAGGGACTTATGCGGGTTATTACTTATAAGAAACTCTATCCTCAGGAGAGCAAGGCTTGTAGGCCGCCCTCGGGCTCAAAGCGGCCATTGCGAAATGTCACCCGGGTTGGACCTTCCCAGGCGGGCTCGCGCACCGGGTGGCCCGGATCGCCCGGGTAGCACAGCACCCGCTGCCCGTCGATGTCATGTGGCTCGGGCAAGACCTGCATCGGCGCGCGGCTGCGGGCCGCCTGCATGACCTGCGCCGCCCTTGGATACCGCCCGACCTGCATCAGCGTGAGTAACTGTACAGGCGCTAGCGTCAACTCACCCTCCCAGTAACGTCGCATGGCGTCGTTGGGCCGCAGCCACAGGGCTTCGGTGATTTCATGTTCGTCGTGGCGCGCTTGCTGGTCGGCTGGCGCAATGGCCACGAAAAACCGTGCGTCAAAGCGCCTGTCCATCATGCTCGGACGGCGCGGCGTGATCCAGCGCGACCAGGGCTGCAGCTGCCGGGTGGGCAGTGGACGAAGATCAGCATCGGCCATGGCCTGCAGGAAAGACCTGCCGCTCGAAAGGCGCTCGCGCACCTTGGCGCGGGCCTGGTCCGAATTCTGAATGCTCCACTCGGGGCCGTGCAGCAACAGATCGCACTCCTCGAAGGTTTCCCTCAGGGCGGCCACATGCAAGCCGCAGGCGGTGGGCTCGTCGAGTCCATCCTCGGCCAGGGCCTGCTGCAGTGCCGAAGGGGGCCGGTCGAGGTCGGTATGCGCAACCTGGCTGTCGAGTTTGTCGAGCTTGCCGCCTGGGAAGACGAAGGCGCCACCGAGCACATTGGATTTGCTGTGCCGCTTGAGCAGCAGCACCTGCATGCCCTCGGGCGTGTCGCGCAGCAGCACCACGGTCGCAGCGGGCACCGGCGGCGTCAGCACTTCTTTATGATTGATTTCCAGGGCCATGGCCGATTGTGTCCTGGGCCGCGCATGGTGGTAATTTCACCCGTGTGTGTGCGGGTCACCTTTGCTACAGTGGCCTACGTGGAGAACAAACCGATGCAAACCGCTGCGCGTTTCTTGTCGATACTGGCTCTCTTGTGGGCCGCCGCTGTCCCTGCGGCCTGGGCTCAGCCCTTCAAGCTGCAGTGCGAGGTGGAGGGCAAGTATGCCGATGCCGAGGGCAAGGCCACTGCGGCGCGGGTCGGCGTCGAGTTACAGGTCATCGGCCGACACCTGTATTTCACCGTGATCGGCCCCAAGCCCTTCGAGATGCGGGTGAGCACCTTGGTGACCGAGGAGTATGAAGGCACCAATCTGACATCGGACACAGAGCTGGGCGCCCGTCGCAAACATCGCGCAAGCGCTCAGGAGACCAGTTTGCTGATCAAGCGAGGCTCGATGGAGCTGATTGCTTACAACGACGTTCCCGCGCAGGGCAAGTCACAGCGCTTCAAGTATGCGGGGAAGTGCCGTCAGAGCGGGTCTTAAGCGATGTCGATCGTGTGTACGCCCCACTGGCCTTTGCGGCGATCGTCGAAATAGCGCTCCAGCGTCTCGCGCACCGTCCGAAAGGCAATTTCGTCCCAGGGGATGGTGTCTTCGGTAAACAGCCGCGCTTCCATGGTCTCATGGCCGGGCTGAAAGTGGTCACTGAGCAGTCGGGCTCGGTAAAACAGGTGGACCTGGCCAACCCGCACCACATTCATCACGGTGAACAGTTCCTGCATCTCTATGCTGGCACCGGCTTCCTCGTCGGTCTCGCGGGCCGCTCCCTGAGCGGTGGTCTCGCCCAGTTCCATGAAGCCTGCGGGCAAGGTCCATTTGCCGCGCCGCGGCTCGATATTGCGTTTGCAAAGCAACACCTGCTCGCCGGTCTGGCCCCACCACGGCACGGTGCCCACGACATTGAGCGGGTTCTCGTAATGGACGGTTTGGCAGGCGGTGCAGATGGCCCGCTCCCGGGTATCCCCGTCGTCCGGTAGCCGGTAGACCAGGTTGGCGCCGCATTCGCGGCAGTGCTTGAGGGCAGGGCGTTGCATGGTGTGGGGCTCAGGGCTGGGGTTTCAGGCTACCTTGACGCTCAGGCTGCCCAGGCCGGTGATCCCGCCCTCCATCACATCGCCCGGCCCGACGGCGGCCACGCCTTCTGGCGTGCCGGTGAAGATCAGATCACCCGCTTGCAGCTCCCAGGCTGCCGACAAATGCTCGATGGTCTCGGCCACATTCCAGATCAGCTTGTCGATGGTGCTGCGCTGCCGGTCCTGGCCAGCTACCTTGACGTAGATTTCGGCCGTTTCGATGGGGCCGGCCTGTGCCAGCGGGGTGATCGGACCCATAGGCGCAGACTGGTCAAAGGCCTTGCCTATGCACCAGGGGCGGCCCTGTTTTTTCATCTCGTTTTGCAGGTCTCGGCGGGTCATGTCCAGGCCGACCGCATAGCCATAGATATGCTGGTGGGCATCGGCGGCACGGATGTTCTTGCCGCCCTTGCCAATCGCCACCACCAGTTCAATCTCATGGTGAAAGTTCTGGGTCTGGCTGGGGTAGGCGATCTCCCCAGTGCTACCTTGGGGCACCACGACCAGCGCATCGGCCGGCTTGAGAAAGAAAAACGGCGGCTCGCGTCCTGTAAACCCCATCTCCTTGGCATGCTCGACATAGTTGCGGCCGACGCAGTAAATCCTGTGCACCGGGAAAAGCTGCGGTGTGCCGACCACCGGGACAGCGACCAGATCGGGTGGGGTATGGGTGTAATTCATGCGAGGCCAGAGGCCATATCGGGGGCGGAAGGGGCGCGAGTGATGGATTTGAACAGCTTTTGGGCAGCCGTGTCGATTGGGCCGGGCCAGTGGGCTTTGTTGCGCCAGGCCCTCGGGGGCGGTGGCTGCGCCTTAAACTTACACCCATGGTCAAGAGTTTCGATTTTGCCAAGGCGCCGGCCCACCTGATACGACGGACCCACCAGATCGCGGTGGCCTTGTTCATGGAGGAGGCAGCCAGCTTCGGCGTCACCCCTGTGCAGTTTGCGATTCTCAATGCCTTGATCGACGAGCCGGGGCAGGATCAGGTCACGCTGGCGGCCCGGGTGGCTTTTGATGCGGCCACTTCCGGTTCAGTCATTGGGCGCCTGGAGAGCAAGGGCTGGGTGCGGCGCGAGCCCGATGCGCAGGATCGCCGTCGCAAGCGGCTTTGGATCACGCCCGAGGGCCGCGCGGTGGCCATCAAAATGAGGCGGGCGGCCAGTAACACCCAGAGGCGCCTGCTCGCGCCGCTTGACGAGCAAGAGCGCGCGCAAATGTCGGCCTTGCTGGCCAAGTTGGTCGCCGGCCATCAGGATTCTGCGCTCCTGTAAAAAGTATGAGACTGTGACGCGAACAGCGTCTTTGGCTGGCGCCTTGTCGAAGTCCTTGGCTTGGTCTGAGACAATCGGGCGATGAGCTCAGACCTTTCCTTGCCCAGCGCTGGGGCTGCCCAGACCCCACCCCGTGTCGGCTTTGTCAGCCTGGGTTGCCCCAAGGCCTTGACCGATTCCGAGCTCATCCTGACCCGGCTCAGCGCCGAGGGCTATCAGACCTCCAAGACCTTTGACGGCGCCGACCTGGTCATCGTCAATACCTGCGGCTTCATTGACGAGGCCGTCAAGGAGAGCCTCGATACCATTGCCCAGGCTTTGTCCGCTAACGGGCGCGTCATAGTCACCGGCTGCCTCGGTGCCAAGACCGCCGACGGCGGCGATAACCTGGTGCACAGCCTGCATCCGAGCGTGCTGGCGGTCACCGGGCCGCATGCGACCGACGAGGTGATGGATGCAGTCCACCGCAACCTGCCCAAGCCGCACGACCCCTTTGTGGACCTGGTGCCCCAGCCCATGGGTGTGGCGGGCATCAAGCTCACGCCCAGGCACTATGCCTATCTGAAAATCAGCGAGGGCTGCAACCACCGCTGCACTTTTTGCATCATCCCCTCCATGCGCGGCGATCTGGTTTCCCGCCCAATTGGCGATGTGCTCAAGGAGGCGCAGGCGCTGTTTGAAGGCGGCGTCAAGGAGTTGTTGGTGATCAGTCAGGACACCTCGGCCTATGGCGTGGACCTGCAATACCGCACCGGTTTCTGGGACGGCAGGCCGCTCAAGACCCGCACGCTCGAGTTGGTGCGTGCTCTGGGCGAGTTGGCTGCGCCGCACGGCGCCTGGGTTCGTCTGCACTACGTCTACCCCTATCCCAGCGTCGATGAGATCATCCCCTTGATGGCCGATGGCCTCGTGCTGCCGTATCTCGATGTGCCGCTGCAGCACAGCCATCCGGATGTGCTCAGGCGCATGAAACGGCCAGCCAGCGGCGAAAAGAATCTGGAGCGTCTGGCCCTGTGGCGCGAGCGCTGCCCACAGCTGGTGGTGCGCAGCACCTTCATCGTCGGCTTTCCCGGTGAGACCGAGGCTGAGTTCGAGCACCTGCTCGATTTCATGCGGCAGGCACAGATTGACCGGGCCGGCTGCTTTGCCTACAGCCCGGTGCAGGGCGCGGCTGCCAATGCCTTGCCCGACCCGGTGCCCGAGGCGCTGCGCGAGGAGCGGCGTGCCCGCTTCATGGCTGTGGCTGAGGAGGTCTCGACCGCCAAGCTGCGAGCGCGCGTCGGTCTGACCATGCAGGTGCTTGTGGATTCGGCGCCTGCGCTAGGCCGCAAGGGCGGTATCGGTCGCAGCTATGCCGATGCGCCCGAGATTGATGGGCTGGTGCGCCTTTTGCCGCCGCAAAAAATCAGCAAGACGCTCAAGGTGGGGCAGTTCACGTCGGCGCGCATTGTCGGCACCGAGGGCCACGATCTTGTGGCGCTGCCGATTTGAAGAGAATTTGAAGGCTTGCATCAGTCCGAACGGGTTTCATGGAGTCCGGACCAAGAAAAAAGCCGCTGAGTTTTCAGCGGCTTTTTAATTTTGCTTGCTCTTCCTGCTTTTTTTTCGCAAGAATGAAGTTATGAGATGGTGCCCAGGAGAGGACTCGAACCTCCACGCCTCTCAGCGCTAGTACCTGAAACTAGTGCGTCTACCAATTCCGCCACCTGGGCAACGCCCGGCAGTGTACCATTTACGCCAGCGGGTTTGCGCCAAGCGCTGAAATTTATCGGACACCCCGCTGTCCCAGTTCTGCTGGCCCTGCCAGTTCACGAGAGAAAACCCATCAAGACAAACCATTCCCCCACCGCTGCCGCATCGGCCCTGCTGACCGAATTCGAAGGCACGGTCTCCGGTCACCGTGACGGCCACGGCTTCGTGCAGCGCGATGATGCGCAGCCCGACATTTACCTGCCGCCCAATGAAATGCGCGCGGTCTTGCACAAGGACCGGGTTAAGGCCCGCGTGGTGCGCCTGGATCGCAAGGGCCGGCCCGAGGGGCGGGTGACCGAGATCCTCGAGCGCTCGCCCAATCCCATCATCGGACGCCTGCTGCAGGAAGGCGGTGTCTGGCTGGTCGCGCCTGAAGATAAGCGCTACGGCCAGGACGTGCTGATCCCCAAGCATGCCATCGGCACGGCGCGTGCCGGCCAAGTGGTGGTGGTCGAGTTGACCGAGCCGCCGGCGCTGTTTGGACAGCCGGTCGGCCGGGTCAAGGAGGTGCTGGGCGAAATTGACGACCCTGGCATGGAAATCGAGATCGCGGTGCGCAAGTACGGCGTGCCCCATGAGTTCAGCGATGAGGCCCTGGCCCTGGCCCGGACCCTGCCCGACGGCGTGCGGCCGGGCGACAAGGCCGATCGGGTCGACCTGACCGATATCGCCCTGATCACCATCGACGGCGAGGACGCCCGCGATTTTGACGACGCGGTCTATTGCGAGCCGGCCCGAGTGGGCCGGGGCAAGGGCTGGCGCTTGCTGGTGGCTATCGCCGATGTCAGCCACTATGTGGAGACCGGCAGCGCCATTGATGTCGATGCTTATGACCGCGCCACCAGCGTGTATTTCCCGCGGCGGGTCATTCCCATGCTGCCGGAAAAACTCTCCAACGGCCTGTGCTCGCTCAACCCGGATGTGGACCGCCTGTGCATGGTCTGCGACATGCTGGTCACCGCCAAGGGCGAGGTGCATGCCTATCAGTTCTACCCGGCGGTGATGCACAGCCATGCCCGCATGACCTACACCGAGGTGGCCGCCATCTTGGCCAATACCCGCGGACCGCAGGCCCTGCAGCGCAAGGACTTGCTCGGTCGTCTGCTCAGCCTGCACGAGGTCTATGGCGCCCTGCTCAAGGCGCGGCGCGAGCGCGGGGCGGTGGACTTCGAAACCACCGAGACGCAGATCGTCTGCGACGAGGCCGGTCGCATCGATAAGATCGTGCCGCGCACCCGCAATGAGGCCCACCGCTTGATCGAGGAGGCGATGCTGGCGGCCAATGTCTGCGCCGCCGACTTCATTGCGCAGAGCAAGCAGCACGGCCTGTTTCGGGTGCATGAGGGGCCGACCCCGGAGAAAAAGGAGATCCTGCGCAACTACCTGAAGGCGATCGGGGCAGGGCTGAGCATCGGCGACAACCCGCTGCCTGGCGACTTTCAGCGCATTGCCGAGGCCACCAAGGACAGGCCCGACGCTCAGCAGATCCACACCATGCTGCTGCGCTCCATGCAGCAGGCCATCTACACCCCGATCAACAGCGGTCACTTTGGCCTGTCCTACGAGGCCTACACACACTTCACCAGCCCGATACGCCGATACCCTGACCTGCTGGTGCACCGGGTGATCAAGGCGATTTTGAGCCAGACCCGTTATCAGTTGCCCACCCTGCCAGTGCCCGGTGAGGCCCACGCCAAGCTCAGCAAGCGCCTGGCCGGACGGGTCAGCGCGCCCGAGCAAAGGCCCGAAAAGCCCCGCAAGACCAGCGCCGAGCAGCAGGCTTGGGAAGCCGCCGGTCTGCACTGCAGTGCCAACGAGCGGCGGGCCGACGAGGCCAGCCGCGATGTCGAGGCCTGGCTCAAATGCAAGTACATGCGCGAGCATCTGGGCGAAGAATTCGGCGGCCTGGTCACGGCAGCCACGGGTTTCGGCATCTTTGTCACGCTCGACGCAATGTACGTCGAGGGCTTGGTTCACATCACTGAGCTGGGTGGCGAGTATTTCCGCTTTGACGAGGCCAGGCAGGAGCTGCGTGGTGAGCGTACCGGTATCCGCTATGCCATCGGCTCGCGGGTGCGCGTCCAGGTCAGCCGGGTGGACCTGGACGGCCGCCGCATTGACTTTCGCTTGGTCCACGAAGGGCTGGAACTGCCTTTGCGCGGGGGCAAGGATCGGCCCCCGGAGGACTCGCAGGAGCGCAAGGCCGCCCGCAAGGCGCGCCGCGACGGCTTGCCTTCGCCGGCCGCCGGCCGCTCGCGTGCCGCTTTGCTCTCGCCGCCGGGCACGCCGCTGCAGTCGCTGAAGGCGGCCGTCAAGAAGGCTGCCGCCAAGGTCGGACGCAAGCAAGGCAAGAAGCCGCGCCGCTGAGTCCTGCCATGCAAATTGCGGCCTTCGTTCTTGAGGTGCTTTTTCAGTGGCTGGTCGGCGCTGCCTTGCTGCGCGCTTGGATGAATGGTCTTCGGGTCAATATGCGGGCGCAACCCGGCGTGTTCGTGATGGCCCTGACCGACTGGATCGTCAAGCCCCTGCGGCGCTGGCTGCCGCAGTCTGTGGCCAAGGCCCGGGTGGACTGGGGTAGTGTGCTGGCCGCCTTGGTCCTTTCCATCGTCTTCGCGCTGCTCAGTCGCATGCTGCTGGGCGCAGCGATGACTGCCTTGCCCAGCGCCTCGTTGTGGGCCGCAGTGCCGGGACTGGGGCTGGTGTTCTTGCTGCGTACTGCGCTGCAGATGTGCAGTGTCTTGGTCATCGGCGCGGTGCTGGTGTCCTGGCTACAGCGGGGCACAGCGCTCGATGCCATGCTCTCGCGCTTGGTCAACCCGTTGCTGGCGCCGCTGCGGCGTTGGGTGCCGCCCATCGGCGGCCTGGACCTGACGCCCATGCTGATGCTGCTCCTGCTGCAGATCGGTGTCATGCTGCTGCATTAGAGGGCGCTCAGGGCGGGCTCGGTGCCCGCCTGAGAGTGTCTTGTGCTGCGGCCCGCGTGTTGTGGCCCTTGTGCTGTCGTCTTAGCGGCTCTGGCGCTGCGCGCCGATCAGATCGCTGGCGCACAGGGCTTGACCGGGCCTGCACCTGGCCCATTCGTCGGCCCGTGTTCCATGATGGTAGGTAGCCCAGCGCGCCGCATCCCAGGCGCCCAGTCCACGCGCCAGTGCCGCGCCCACCATGCCGGCCAGCACATCGCCGGTGCCGGCGGTGGCCAGCAATGCGTTGCCGGTCGGGTTGATCTGCGCAGAACGTCCAGGGGCAGCGACGATGCTGCCTGAGCCCTTGAGCACCACCGTGCAAGCCGTTTCATCGGCTAGGCTTTGCGCGGCCCGCAGGCGGTCGGCCTGTACCTCGCCGGCCGTGCAGCCCAGCAGGCGTGCGGCTTCCAGCGGATGGGGCGTCAGCACGGTGTCTGGGTGTCGGCGTCGGCGCAGTTGGCGGCGCAGCGGCGCCTGGGCGGCCAGCGCATTGAGTGCGTCCGCATCGAGCACCAGCGGGCCGCTGCCGGCCAGCACCTGGGGCAAGGCTGCAGCGGCTGCACCGCCAGCGCCGCAGCCGCAAACCACGACCAGATCCGGCGCCATTGGGTTGAGGGCTGGCCAGGGCCTGAACATCAGCTCGGGCTGTTGCACATCGCAATGAAGCAGCGCCTGCCCCAGCAGACTCACGTACACCCGGCCCGCGCCACAGTGCAAGGCGGCGCGGGCGGCCAGAAGGGCCGCGCCAACCATGCTTGCGCCTTCGCCGTGAACGCCACCGACCACCATCACATCACCGTAGCTGCCCTTGTGGCTGGCGTGCGCTGCACCGGCCTTGTGGATGCGCGGCAGTGTGTCGCCTCCGATCAGCCAGGCGGTCGCTGGCACGCTGCTCAGATCGGCGCCGAGCGGGTCGAACCACAGCTGGCCGCCCTGATCGCGCCCGTGGGCGGTCAGCAGACCGGGCTTGAGGCTGAGCAGGCTCAGGGTATGGCGTTGGTCTTGCGGGCGCCACGCAGCACCGCCCTGACCCGTATCGCCGCTCAGGCCCGAGGGCAGGTCCACCGCCAGCACCGGCTTGCCGCTGCTGTGCATGCGATCGAGCCAATGTCGCATCAGTG